>NZ_JADXDQ010000020.1:0-32537 GCF_015831295.1 Streptococcus sp. NLN64 | reverse complement strand
GCTGTTATCGCTTGTGCTCATAAGATACTAAGAATTGTCTACAAACTTTTGAAAACACATCAAACTTATGAAGCAGCAAGAGCATTAGGGATGCGGCAACATCCTTAAGACATTTTTAAATATGTTCGCCTTAAGTATAACACAGATAGTGTTTTTTTGCGCTTTTTTACTGTGTTATTTTCAAATAAAAGACTATAGAAAGCTAGAACTGGGCAGAGTTTTTCAGTGGAATATGAGTAGTCGCGACCGACCTGAGTTTCTTCGTGAATAATGACCTTGACATCTTCGGGGATGTCTACCCCAGCAATTTTTCCGAGGGTTTGCGCATCTTTTCCGACCATAGCCGGATTCATAAGACCGTTTCCTTGGATCATCAACTTGTCAAACTTGTCTGCGTCTTCTCCAGTGATGAAGTAGGAACCTTGTTTTATAAACTCTTCTTTTACAGCTTCAGCGATAGCCTCATCCATGATTACAGATTGCTCTGAAGCACAGATAACACCATTATCGAAGGTTTTAGAACCAATAATCCGCTCAACTGTTAAAGGAATATTAGCTGTTTTCGCAATGTAGCAAGGTACATTCCTAGGTCCCACCCCAATGGCTGGTGGTCCAGAGGAATAAGCTGCCTTAACCATGGCTTTTCCACCGGTTGCCAGAATCATCTTAGTGTCTCGATCGTCCATCAATTCTTGTGTAGCTTCCAGAGAAGCATATTCTAAGTAGTTGACTGCATTTTCTGGTGCTCCAAACTTTTTCAAAGCTTGGCGAATCACATCCACAGTCGCTTGAATACACTGAGCTGCACTTGGACGTGGTGAAAAAATGATAGAATTCGCTGTTTTCAAGGCAATCATTGCCTTGAAAATAACGGTAGAAGTTGGGCTGGTAGATGGAATCAAGGCTGCAATGACACCTACTGGCACCGCTGCTTCCATGACTTTCTTTTCCTCATCTCGACGAAGAATTCCAGTCTCCAAGTCCTAAACTCCCATGGAAGCCAAGGTATTCTTGGCAACCTTATCCTGCCACTTTCCGTAGCCGGTTTCTTCGTTGGCCATTTTAGCCAATTCTTCGCGTTTGGCATAGGTTGCCTCTGCGACTGCTTTTACCAGGTCGTCGATTTGTTCTTACGACCATGTACCCAGGATTTCCTGTGCTTCTTTTGCTCCGCGAATTTGATTGCGGACTGCTTGTTTGACCACTAAGTCTTTATCTGTGAGGTGCATAGCGACAGCTCCTTTCATCTAGGATGTAGGCTCTTGCAATGCTCTAGAACCTCAAGCCTACATCTTCTTGTAGGCCCATTAACCGTTTCTTATGGAATACTATTTCTGGAACTGCTTCACAAATCTTATGTGAAACTTTAACAAACTTTTTTATTTTTTTACATAAACATATCCTTGTTATTTTTATTTCAAAAAAATTAAAGTATAATGGGGCTATGAATATCAAGGAAGAGATTAAAGCGCTAGCCCAGGAAATAGGGATTTCGAAAATTGGATTTACCACAGCAGATGACTTCAACTATTTAGAAAAATCGTTGCGATTAGCCCAAGAAGAGGACCGGTCATCAGGATTTGAACACAAGATTCTTGAGGAACGATTGGATCCAAAACTCAGTTTAAAGTCTGCCAAAACCATCATTTCTATCGCACTAGCCTATCCTCATAAATTGCCACAGCCGGTTGAAAAGTCTGAGTTTAAACGAGGTAAGTTCACTCCTTCTTCCTGGGGACGGGACTACCACTTCCTCCTGCAGGAAAAAATGGAGGCCTTAGCCCAAGCTATTTGCCAATTGGATACTGATCTAGAATACAAGACCATGGTCGATACAGGAGCTCTTGTCGACACCGCTGTCGCTCAACGGGCTGGATTAGGCTTTATCGGAAAAAATGGCCTTCTCATTACTGAAGAATACGGATCCTATGTTTTCTTGGGTGAGCTAATCACCAATCTAGAAATTGAACCAGACCAGCCCGTTCCCAATGGCTGTGGGGATTGTACCCGCTGCCTGACCTCTTGCCCGACGTCTTGTCTCATTGGGGATGGCAGTATGAATGCCAAACGCTGCCTCTCTTTCCAAACCCAAGACAAAGGAATGATGGATTTAGAATTCCGTAAAAAAATCAAATCTGTGATTTATGGTTGTGACATCTGTCAAATTTCTTGTCCTTATAACAAGGGGATCTTGAATCAGGCGCACACGGATATCGATCCTGAACTGGCTCATCCCCAACTCCTCCCGTTTTTGGAGTTGAGTAATGGACAGTTTAAAGAAAAGTTCGGTCAGGTAGCCGGCTCTTGGCGTGGAAAGAATATTCTTCAAAGAAATGCGATTATTGCTCTGGCCAATAGCCGTGATCGCTCTGCCATTCCCAAACTACTTGAAATCATTGATAAATCTCAAAATAAGATCCACGTTGCTACTGCCATCTGGGCGCTAGGACAAATCGTTCCTAAACCGAATTCAGAAATGATTGCTTTTATTGAAAGCTTACAAGGATTGGATGAGGACGGTCAGTTAGAACAAACCAGACTTCTAGAAAAATGGCAGGCCAATCCTGTTTAGTTTGATACTTGATAACGAAAATAAAACTGCAGCCAGCCTGATACGTCACAGAATCTCCCGCTTGGCTGCAGTTTTGATTTGGAACGAAATGAACTTATGTTGTTTTCTCAGAATTCTTTCGTTGGTCCATCCCTTGATAATCATAAATCCGAACCTTGGGATTTTCTTTTGGGCTGCGGATTTTAAAATAAAAATAATGGTCTGCCCCATCTCGACTCTTGGTTTTATGGAGTCGGAAATAATTGGTTTGCTTCAAAGCCATTGTCAGCAAAATATCATCAACTAAAAAGGTCAAAGGATCCACTCCCTTGTAATAACGGTGAAAATCTTCCTCAAAAGTTAGGTAAGAATCTGAGAAATAGTCTAATTGTAATAGATCATCATAGATTGCCTTCCGATTCATCCAATACCTCCACAAGACTTAATTCTAAAATATCGTCTATTTGGACTCTACGATACCCTTCACTGGTTCTCAAGGTCACAGTTTCAGTTCCCAGTTCACTGACCAGTCCTTGATAGGATGTTCTTTGCCCTCTCTGTTTACTAACAATAGCACCTTGTGCTTGATGCTGGTAGAGTTGGCCTAAACGAATTAAAATATCCAATCTAGACAAGGAAGAAGACAAATCCACTTGTTTTCTGTCCGCTTCTAAAGAGGTCACATGCTCTGATAAGAAAAAGCCCATCCATTTTTGCATACCCGAATCTCGGTAATCACGCGCTGTTTGATAGGGAAGATAGTTGCGGTCAATCATGTTAAACCATCCAATCCACCAGCAGAGTGTCCTCCAACTAGCTTACTACGAGCCAAAGAACGAGAAGCCTCCGTCAAGGCCGTCGCTTTCTGCAGACTAGCAAAACCAAACTCTTGCCGAATCTGATCAACAGCTAACTGCAGGCGTTCTTTTTTCAGTATTTCTTCTGGGTCTTCAAACAGATTCAGCAGGGTCAATTCCTCACTAACAAAAGATCCATAGGAAACAGCAATTCTTCTGACAGAGCCACCGGTATGCTTTTTACGAAACAGTTGCAGGACATATTGCTGCAGCATTTCAGTCTGGTTAACGGGCTCCACCTGCATCTGACTTCGGAAAGACTTTTTCTCATCGAAGCCGGAGTACCCAATGTAGATTGAAATCTTGGTTGTCTTCTTCTTCCGCTTTCGTAGTCGAATGGCTACTTGTTCTGCCATCTCTTTTAGAACAAGTTCAATCTCTTCCTGTCGGTCATAATCTCTGGGGAGAACTTGGGAATTCCCTAGCCCCTTAGATTTTGGCTTATAGGGACGTTGAACCTTACTTTCATCAATCCCGTGGGCATGGAACCACAATTGAACCCCGTAAACACCCAATTCCTTCTTCAATTGATCTGGATTAGCTGCAGCCAACTGACGGATAGAGTAAATACCAAGGTGCTGTAGCCGTCTGGACATCGCTTCCCCTATCCCCCAAAAATCGGTTAATTTAGGAATAGACCAGACCTTTTGTACCACATCTTCATAAGACCAGTTAGCTCGCATTGTTGCCGTTTTTTTGGCCTCATTATCTAGTGCTAACTTTGCTAAAAGAGGATTGGCGTTGGAAAGACCTACAGCTGAGTAAACACCTGTCTTACGATAGATATCCCGCTGGATTCGAGCACTCACCATCTCTAATTTCTTTTTGCGACTGAGACTCGGGTTTGGAATAAAGTAATTCAGGGAAGCGCTTAGGTCTAAAAAGCCCTCGTCTATCGAGTAGGGTAGAATATCCTCTAAGCCTGCATATTGCTGGAATACCTGTTGAATTTCCATATTTTTTTCAATATAAAGATCCATTCGAGGTGGGACAATCAAACTGTTTCGCGCCCACTCTTCAACAAAGGCCACATAGGCAGAATCTGTAGGTAACCCCTGCCTGCGAGCTACTCCATAGGAAAAACGCCGAGTTCGGATATCAAAGGGTAAATCACGCGCCCGTCCCACATTAGACTTACCAAACACCTGTTTAAAGAGCGGGGAAGAAGCCAAAATCAAGCCATTGGAATTGTCAGTTCGACTCATGACACATAGGGAAGTCTTGAGCGGGTGCAATCCCCGCATAGCGCATTCCACACTCGCATAAAAAGACTTCATATCAACGAAAGCTATATCACTACGAGGCTCCCGGCTATAATCAAAGAGCTCTATTGACTGATTCTCTTCCACATACTACACCTCCTCCACAGGTCGGAAATGTCCAATAACTTTGCCGACAATCCGAAAATCATCCTCAGGACCAGCGAACATATCTGCATAATCGGAATTAAAGGACACAATACGATAACCTTCCGGTTCACGGTATACCCGCTTGATATAAGCACGTCCATTTAAGGAAATGGCATAAACAGCTCCGTCATAGTCAAATCCGTCATCATCAAATAAGGCCACCTCCCCATCAAAGTATTTAGGCTCCATGGAGTCCCCTTGAATAAAGGAAGCAAAATCATAAGAATACTCCTGATCTGTATAAACGGTCTGGAAGGATTGCTCATCGTAATAGACCTCCCCAAAACCAGCTGATAACGGCACCTGATCTAGCACCTGAACCGCAAACAATGGCACCACCTTGGACTTGGTTTCTGCTGCTACTTGAGCTTCCAGTAAGTTCTCAACATAGTCCTCGGCCTTCAGTTTATTGCTAGCGTTTAGTTGTAAATACGGATGAACAATGGCATATTCCGATTCAAAATAGGTCGCTTCCACCTCAAAAAGTGCAGCTAATTTTTCCAAATTCGCTTGGTTTGGTTTGGCCCGTCCCAACTCCCAACTAGCATAAGAAGCTCTGTTAATTCCTAAAACCAGTGCAACATCCGCTTGTGTCTTCGCTTGCTTCTCGCGCAAGTCTCTTAATCGTTGACCAGAAAACATAAAAACCTCCTGTGTGTTTTATTAAACACATTATACATAAAAAAGAGATAAATGTCTATCCATTATCTAAAAAATAGAAACCATTCAAACCCCAAAAAGCTTCTTTGAAAGAATATTCCAAAGAAGCTTTTTCAAAATACATTAGTCTAAAATCTGACTAGAGATTCGTAGATTCATTCCAATTGACATAACAGTTCAAAACCTGATGTTTCTCCTCTTCATTCAATCCTTGGATGTCATCAATTAAAATATGAGTTGCCTTACTTCCCTCTTCAAAAGCTGGTTGAACAATTGTAGAGACCGTTGGTGATGCCAGATTACTCCATTCGGTATTGTCAAATCCAAGTAAACCAACGCGAGGCATATCACAACCAAGATTCTTCATCGTTGTATAAACCAAAGGGAGTGCCCAGCAATTAGGAGCAAAAATTAAGGTCGGTTTTTCTGCATCAATTTCTTGCTTTAAAAAAGTCTCCAATTCACCCACATCTGTTTGAACGTCTGAAATGATTAACTCACTGTAACTTTTATGGACATTTGTTAAAGCATCAATAAAACCAGAAGTTCGTTCAATCCGTGTACTGAGTCGACTTGGATCTGCAGTTATCAATATAAATTTTTCATAGCCTTTTTTGATACAACTTTGAATAGTGTCGTAAACAGCGTCATAGTTATTGGTTTTTACCCAATTGCTGTTGTACTCATAGAGCTGACTGTCAAAAAAAACAATCTTTTTATTTTTCTCGTCGATAATACGAGAGTATTTCCGGAAATTGGAGGTCGGCTGAATCACAAAACCGTCTACACCAAGCTGCAACATGCTTTCAATATAGCGATCTTCACTAGTCTGACTATAATCACTATTCCCGATGATGACTTGATAGCCTTTGTCATTAGCTGCTTCTTCGATCCCCTTTAGAATCTGATTGGAAAAACTATTGGTAATATCTCCAATAAGAACGCCGATGAGTTTCGTTTGCTTAGAAGTTAGTCCACGCGCAATAATGCTTGGTTTATAATCTGTCTCTTGAATGGCTTGTTGAATCCGAACTCGTGTAGTTTCTGACATTTTGTCATATTTTCCATTTAGATAAAAAGAAACCGTAGTTTTTGAAGTATTTGCTAACTTAGCTACGTCATTAATCGTCACTTTTTTTGACATACCCTCACCTCTCCCTTTAAGTTATGGACATTTGCTATTATTTTCTCAAAAGAAAGCGGTTAACCCCTTGTGTTACAAGGTTTTTTTCTCTATTTCACTTTAAGCATAACATAAGTAAAATCAGAAGGCAAACTGTTTACTTAACTAATGGCGCAAGCGTCGTATTTCCTTGGTTTTACGATTATAAACAATGCATTTTCCCCGAAGTTTGACACCATCAACCACCAGTAGTTTTTCACCTCGATAGATTTCTCTGTCCTGAAAGAGGATGAGATAGTCTTCATCTTCAGTTCGCTTACATGAAAAAGCCTTGGCATGAGGAAAGAGTTCCTGATTTGACCTGAAAACAGGTACTTTTTTCACCGTGAACCCCTGCTCAGCTATGACAGTAACTGTCGCCAAGTGATCCTGAAAAGATTCCTGTCTAACAATTTTACTGGTTGCTTCCAATTGATTGTACCGAGGAGAATAGAGACTATCCGTTAACACAAAATTTTTCTCGCTATAAATCTGTAAATCCCCTATTTTATTTTCTAAAAAATTCAAATCCGGACTTAGAACAAACTGTGTCCTCAAGGTATGTTCACCGGAACAATCTAGAATATCAAACAAGAAAATAAGGTCGGCGCCAACGCTCAATACTTGTCGCTCATGCCAAAAAGATGAACCGTTCGTAAGTTGGGCCTGATAAACACCTTGGAGCAAGTGACAATCTTTTCGACTTTTGAAAGTGTGATTAATCAGATACGGATAAGAGTGATAACTCCAAGAGTTTTCAATTTGTTCAGAGGGAACATCATCCAATAAGCAGACATTATGGGCTAGGCTGCTTTTCAAAAAATAACGTTCGCGGCACTCTCGATAAGTATAACGACCAGGATCAATGAAAATCGGTTTACTACGATGATACAGACAGAGTTGATTTTGATCGGAGTGGCTATGACCACTTCCCATAGGACCAGCTTTAAAAAAAATCAAAGAGTCTTCTTCACGAATAAGGCTATGTCCAATCTCGGAAAAATACTTGCCTCCTTGAGGCGGCTTAACTGGAATCAAACCTTGAAAAGTGTCTAAGCCCTCTTCTCCAACCAAGAAGAGAACTTTTAAATCTAGCCGTCGAATATCCGGGATGTCTAGGAGATAATTTGCATCTTCTAGAACAATAGCTGCAAATTGAAGGACGTCATGAAGCGCGTGAATATCACTATCGCCTACAGCTATATTATGCCCATCAGGCCCTGTCATCCATAACACATAGTTCCCCATTTTTCTCAAAGT
Source organism: Streptococcus sp. NLN64 (assembly GCF_015831295.1). Lineage (NCBI taxonomy): Bacteria > Bacillati > Bacillota > Bacilli > Lactobacillales > Streptococcaceae > Streptococcus > Streptococcus sp. NLN64. Next base: position 24,638 of record NZ_JADXDQ010000020.1, on the reverse strand, counting down.
ATCGGACAAAAGCACTGCATATTTAGGGATTCGATAAGCTAATTCTAACAAGAGCTGAAACACTTCAACATGATAGAGAAATGATTGCTCAAACTGGGTACCATCTTCAAGAATCTGTGTTTGAACTTGTGTCAAAATTTCTGCATCAGCAAATTGCCTTTCGGATTCTAACGTCACCTCATTTCCGAATACATAATCTACCAATAAGATGGCAACCGTTTGAAAAATGCCCCAATTACTTAAAGTATCTTTGGGTCTATAGTTGGACTTCAGGAAGGTTAGCTGATTTTTAAGAGATTGCAACAGGTTATAATACTCTTCGTCATCAATCACTGCATTGTCTCTTAACAAAGGAATGACTCTACTCCAACTGATGCAACGAATGGCAGTATCCATTGTCCGACAACGCAAATCTTTGGGACTAAATTCTTGAACTTGAGCAATCCAAGATTCCATGAAATCCTTTATTTTTTCAAGATAGGAAGAATCTCCAGAAAGTTGAAATGCAAGGCCTAGTTTCCACAAATATTCTTGGCGATTTAACATAAACAGCCATTCCTCATCACCATGACAATCCATATCCCATCTCAAAGGAGATAGTCTATAGGGAATTAAACAGGGTTCCATATCCCAATTATCATCAAACACAAAAATGTTTTCTAGCAATAGCTTCGCAGACTTTAACACAGACTTAAGAGCTGGTTGCTGTCCTTGTTCTAATATCTCTAGGACTGATTGACTATACATACTCTGCTCCTTTTCTTCCTTTCAAGGAAAATAGAGAAAGAGGCTAGGAAAACCTACACCTCTCTTTCTAAGTTTATTTCAAAATCAAGCCTAATCACAGCTCTCCCTAACTCTCCTCTTCCTCTCGAGATTATCAACCCGGTTCCAAGATGCAATAACCTTTGAGGTGGCAATAAACTGATACTCTGTGCAGTTCAAAATCTGAACCTTGTTAAACCTCTTCTTCAATTCCTAAATTAAGATTCGAGTCAGATTTCAAACTGCTTTGAGTATTCTGATTTTGAAATTAAATTGGTATGAATTAAGACAAGGAGATGGTGGCAAGATCTTCTTACTCAATACAATCAGCAATTTATCTGGAGAGTTCGAACTATGGGAGGGATAAGATTAGGCAAGGATTCCAAGCCAGCTTCCAATAATTCCAATAATAACAGTTAAGATAACTAATTTATAGGTAGTCCATTTTTTACTTTTAATGAGGTAGTAAACAAATAGAGTAAACAAAGCTGGCAGTAAGGCTGGTGCAATTTTATCCAACATTCCTTGAATAGATACAATACTTTGTTGTGCTTCTTCTTGGACTTCTCCTGCAGCAAAAGTAATCGGCACTTGAATTTTGACAAATGTTACTGCTAGGCCAGAAATAACAGTGACACCAATGATGTTCGCTATATTCGAAATCGTTGCCATTTGCTCACTCATTTTGTCAATGACACTTGTTCCGAATTTATAACCATAAAGACCTGTCAACAATTTAATACTGGTTAGAATGATATTCATCCCAAGGAAAAACAAGATTGGACCTAGGACCAACCCTTGACCTGCCAAGGAGGCAGCAATGGTGGATAGCAAAGGCGCTAAGACAAATTGGGATAGGGAATCACCGATTCCAGCTAAGGGGACCATCAAGGCCATTTTAATGCCTCGAGTTTCATCTTCGGGGCGATTATTTTCCAGCATTACCAAGTGAAGACTGGTGATAAAAGGTAAGAAGTGTGGGTTGGTATTGTAAAATTCACAGTTCTTTTCCAAAGCTTTATAAAGAGCTTTTTCGTCATTTCCAAAATGTTTTTTAAAGGCTGGATATAGTACATTGGCATAGCCAATCCCCTGATAATTGTTATAGTTAAAACCATTCTGAAGGAAAAAGGCTCTTAAGGATGTTGTGATATAGTCTTTTTTACTTAGTTTAGATCCAGTCATCTTGGGCCTCCTCCTGTTTAACTACGGGCTGTTCTGACTTGTTGAAAAATTCTTTCAAGGCAAAAATACTTCCGACGATGGCGATTCCAATAACAGGCAATTCTAAATAAGCAGCGCAAACATAGCCTAGAAGAACAAATGGGATCAATTCTTTCTTGGCCATAACGGATAGAATCATGGCAAAGCCAATGGCTGGAAGCATTTTACCAGCTACACTAAGTCCATTCAACAATACTGGTGGGATAAGCTCCACAAGACTTAGCAGAGTATCCATTGAATAGGCTCCTAAAAATCCTAGGGCAAATCCAACAACAGCAAAGGTAATGATGGTACGATTTGCAACACCTCTAAACTTAGAGATATTCCCTGCCCGTAAGTGTTTCACAGCGGATTCTGGAGAACCAGCATGAATGGTATAGGCTGACGTCTGTAAAAATTGAATCCCGACCGCAATCGGAGTCGATAGAGCTAAAGCTGCTTCTGGAGTGACTTTGCCTGCACTAGTAACCGCCATTAGAGTTCCGAAGATACCAGGTCCAATTGGATTTGGAGGTACAGTTCCACCTGCTCCTACTCCAAATCCCATATAGGCCAATTCACTAATGGCTCCCATGGTTAAGGCCGTAGGAAGATCCCCCAAAATGAGACCAACTCCAAATGAGAGAACGATGCTTCGGTTTGTGTAAATACCAAGCAACAAACCGCTAAAACAAAAGGCTGTCCAAAGACCGATAAGGACGGCCTGTATGATACTAATTGTCATAATTACTCTCCTTCAAATTGTTGAAATGAGTTTAGCCACAGAAAATCAAATGTAGTCCAAGACATTAACCTGAGCAGCACCATCATTACCAGATGGAGTTGTTTTGGTATTGAATTGAACATGATAAACCTCGCTCAATTCCTTGACAGCAGCTTTATCTTCAGGTCCAAAGAAAATGGAACGTGTCACCTGAGTTTTTCCCTCAGAATTATGGATATTCCCGATATTTAACTCTTGAATAGGAACCCCTCCTTTGACGAGGGTTAAGGCATCTGGTAAGTCTTTCATCACCAGAAAAATCGTCTGAGCTGGATTGGCCTTGTGAATGACATCAATAACTTTCTGCAAGGAGAAAAAGCGCATTGCAACAGAGCTTGGAATAACAGTTTTCATTAATGTTTGCTGAATAGGGTCTTCACTCACTTCATCGTTTGCAACAATAACTGTGTTACACCCCAAACTCTTTGTCCACAACTGACCTTGTCCATGAATCAAACGTTCGTCAACACGCGCCATTACAATATTCGGTGTCGCCATAAAATACTACCTCCTACCAATATGGATCCCAATCCTTATAAAAACGGATTAGAGCTTCTAAATAATAATAATCGCCCCAAATATTTCCTTGGTCAACCCCTTTTCCAGAATGCCAGGAGTAGACTCCGTGTTCCAAAATAGGTTTGCCAGGTTTCAAATCTTTGGTTGAATAATGTTCGATCAAAGAGCGAAGCAGGCTATGCATGGCATATTTATAAGTTAGTTTATCGTCATCTGTTTCTGGTAAATATTTCAACATCTCATGAATTCCACAAACCGCAACAGCAGTCGCAGATGAATCACGGGCCTGGTCACTACCATCTGAAAAAATCAAATCCCAATAAGAAACAGAGTCCTTAGGCAATCGATTTAGAAAATAGTTGGCAACCCCTTTAAACAGGACGATGCTCTCTTCGTCTCTATTTTTCCGATAGATTAAAGGAATTCCATAGATTCCCCAAGCTTGTCCACGAGCCCAAGAAGAATCATCGCTGTACCCCTGTCTAGTAACTCCTTTTAGGGGGTTACCTGTTTGCGGATCAAAGTAATAGGTATGGAAGGTTGAGGAGTCGTCTCGAATAACGGTTTCAACAGAAGTATAGAAATGTTTCATCGCAATATCAGAATAATGCTGCTTCCCAGTCGTCTCCGAAGCAAAGAAGAGTAACTGTAGATTAAGGAGGCAGTCAATAATAAGCCGATAGTCTTCTGCTTTCCCTAAAACTCCCCAAGCTTGAATAAACTCTCCAACTTCTTGGTAACGTTCCAATAACTTATCCGCTGCTTTGATGGATGCTACTAAAGCTTGAGGACTCCCTGTTAGTTTATAATCTGCCACACAGGACGGTGAATACAGAAATCCTAAATCATGATGATCTAATTCAATTCGATTTTGAACACGATCTAAGAAAGACAGCGTGTTTTTCTGAGCCAAATCTTTGAAAACAGGATTCGAGGAATATTCATAACTTAGCCAAAGTAAGCCGGTCCAAAAGCCATTCGTCCACTCAATATTTTCAATAACAGAGTAGAAATCATCAGAAGCGGCCGGGCTAGGGTAAGCTTCTCCGAAATAGGTAGTATTCAAAAGAATTTGTTCAACGGCTAGTTCAATTGCTGCCTTCACTTCTTCCTTAGATAATAGCTGCTCTTGCTTAAATTGATCTGCTCTTTGAATTGGTTCAACAGTAACCCGCTTCATAAATCCCTCCCTTTAAAATACCATCTTGAAATAGGGCAGCTGTTTCCTCTTTTTGATTTAGTAGAGAAACAGAATCTACTATTCCATCTTTTCCAACTTGAACCAATTTTTCAATAAGAGTTTCAAAGTCGTAGTTTAAGCGAGAGAAGCTTGCGTCTAATACCATGGCTAAATTTAAGCCTGATAAAACGACTACCTCATCATCAGAGAACTGTTGAGCGACTTCGATACTAACTTTAAAAGGAGTTCCACCCAATAAATCTGTTAAGATGAGGGTCTTGTCATCCTCTGGAATTGCTGAAGCAATGTGACTACCAAGCTCCCTTGCAGACATTCCCTCTACAAAATCAATCGGCAAGATGTTTTCCAAATCACCAGCAATTAGTTTTAAAGAACTCAAAATACCACTTGCAAAATTTCCATGTGCCACTACAATAATCTGTACCATTTTCAATGCTCCTTATTCTTGATCATTGTCTAAAATTGGAGTATCCTCGTGCAATCTCTTGAATCTTGTCAAATTCACCTTGACTGGCTAAGCGATTAAATTCACCACCAATGCCAACCGCATCTACTCCAGTCTCTAACCACTCTCCAACAGTGTCTAGCTTGATTCCTCCAGTAACCATAATGGATACCTGAGGAATAGGGGCTTTAATAGCTGAAATATAATCCCGACCTAGCACACTTGCTGGAAAAAGTTTGACCATGGGACACCCAGCTTCAAGAGCCTGAGTAATCTCTGTTAAGGTCATACAGCCAGGAATGTAGGGAATCGCATATAAATGACACATAGTGGCAACTTCCCTGTTAAAGGATGGGGAGACAATATATTGAGCTCCTGCTAAAATAGCTAATCGGGCAGTCGCTGCATCTAAGACAGTCCCAGCACCAATTAAAACAGCTGCGTTTGTTTGATAGAGTTTCACCAATTCTTGAATGACTTGGCTAGCTTCTGGATTTGTATAAGCTACCTCTAAAGCTGTCAGGCCACCAGCAATACAAGCTGAGGCAGCCCTCAAAGCATCCTCTTGATTGTCACCACGTAACACAACCACGAATTTTTGCTCTCGTAAATGTAAAATTACTTCTTGTGAACCCATAATTCAACTCCCTTATCGAATGACATCCTTAGCTTCACCTAAGATAGAATAGATGTTGTGAACTGGCTGAACCATGAAATCACCTTCTAAACTACATTTATAAAGCCCGCTTGCTAGAGCAAAATCTGTAACATCTTTGACGCCCTTTCCTCGCAGTAGTTGGTACAGAGCACCAGCTACAAATGCATCCCCACTTCCAACTCGCTGAAGCACCTGCGTCCTTAATGCTTTACTAGAATAAAATGTTTCCATTAAACCATAAGCTTGATAGGTATGCGTACCATTTGAATCAACTTGCCGAATGGTATGAAAAATTCCTTTTAGGGAGTACTTTTTCTTCAAGATTGACATCCGATGTTCTAACTCTTCTTCACTTGCTCCTTCACGATTAAATAAAGTCCAGTCATCTGGATCTTGTAAAAGAGGTTCAATGCCAAAACAATAGTCGGCTAGCGATGCAAACTCTGAAAATAACGTTTTAGCCTCCCGTATCTCGATTAAACTGGAGCGCCAATTTAAATCAAATGAGATTGGAATATGGAGTGACTTTGCTACTGTTAAGATTTTTTTGAGCCAAACTGATGCAGAAGCTGCGACCGCTAATGTAATACCGCTAAAATGTATCCACTCAACCCCATCTAATACATCTTCTGTAGAGATAGACCTTTCATCAATACTGGAAAAACTTGAAAACTTACGATCGTAGTAAACTTTGCTTGTTCGACAGCCAAAGCCTTCCTCTAAATAGTAAAGTCCTATTCGGTCACCTAAGCGTAAAATAGAACTGGTATCTATACCATGACTTGATAAAAAGGTAGAGAAACGGTCCCCTAGAGAATTTTTGGGTAAAGCTGTAAAAATTTTAGCCTCTTGACCAAATCCCTGTAAGGTACAAGCTATATTCACTTCAGAACCCCCAAAAAAACATTTAGCATCAACACCATCCGAAAGTTCAAGATGATGTAGTGGACTAATCCGAATTAAGGGTTCACCGATTAACAATACCTTTTTCATCTTACTTCCCTCTTAATCTATTCCAAGACTGACTTCAAGTACTGAGAAATTTCCTCATTTTGAGAATTGGCAAAGAAATATTCTTGAAAATGTTCCCCAGCAATTGTTTCTTTTAGAAAATCTTGATCAATTTCTTTTAAAACTGTTAGTAAATCTTTATAGGTAATTTCCTTCATTTCGCTTAGGATACGGGCGTTTCTTTGCTCTGGAACAGCACGTTCACGGGGATAGCCTCCTCCCATTTCATCAGCAAACAGACGTTCAAATATTAATTTAAGATTTAACTCTGCTCCCCAGCCGAATCCTTTAGCAAACGGAATGGATAGAGCATTCCCGCCATTAATCTGAGAAAATAGATAGGCGTCTGTAGGATCTGAAGCGAACCCACAAGTAACACCTGGGAAGCTATTAGCAGCCAATAAAGCTCCAATACCTGTTCCACAGCCAGTAATCACAAAATCAGCTGCTTTACTGACCAGAAGAATAGAAGCTAAAAGACCATTTTGAACATAGGTTAAAGAGCTTTCTCCTTCCACTCCATACATGCCGTAGTTAAAGGCCTCATAACCTTTTTCATCGGTAACGTCTTTCAAAGTTTTGAAAATCAAGCTATTTTTAGCCGCCTGACTATTTTCATTAATAAGTGCAATCTTCATACGATACTCCTTTCAACTTTCACAACAAGCAAGATTAATTTGAGGGCTGTTTGCCGATATAAGCAAGGATTCCACCATCTACATATAGGATGTGGCCATTTACAAAATCACTAGCATCACTCGCTAAAAACACTGCAGGACCTACTAAATCCTCTACTTCTCCCCAACGTGCGGCTGGAGTTTTAGCAACAATAAATTGATCGAAGGGATGGTGACTACCGTCTTCTTGGATTTCGCGGAGTGGGGCTGTTTGCGGCGTTGCAATATAGCCAGGTCCTATCCCGTTACATTGAATATTTGCAGCTCCGTATTCAGAAGCGATGTTTTTCGTTAACATTTTTAAGCCTCCTTTTGCTGCAGCATAGGCCGATACGGTTTCGCGTCCTAATTCACTCATCATTGAGCAAATATTGATGATTTTTCCATGGCCTTTTTTAATCATAGAAGGGATAACCGCTTTTGAAACAATAAACGGAGCATTTAGATCAATATCAATAACCTGTCTAAAGGCTTCTGCAGACATTTCATGCATAGGAACTCTACGAATAATCCCCGCATTATTGACTAGGATATCAATGACTCCAACCTCTGCTTCAATCTGCTTGACCATGGCCTGAATACCCTCTTCATCGGTAACATCGCAGACATACCCATGAGCTGAGATCCCTTGCTCCATGTATGCTTGAAGACCTTTATCAACAAGTTCTTGGCTAATATCATTAAAAACAATAGTAGCCCCTACGTCAGCAAAGGATTTTGCAATCGCAAAGCCAATTCCATAGGATGCTCCCGTTATAAGTGCAACCTTACCTTCTAACGAAAATTTAGTCACTGAAAATGAACTTCCCATCAGAAAACCTCCTTTTGTAATCGTTTTCAAAAACAATATACCAAATCAAACCGGTTTTGTAAACGATTTATAATCAATTTCCTGGATTTTTTATAAAATAATGCGCGCTAAATCAAAAATAAGCATAAAAACGGAGATTTTTTAGTAATTATCCATCAAAAACAGAAGTAATACTCTAGATTTTGATAGTAAAAATGAATTAAAATCGTAAAAACAAGATAAAGTTAGCACCCTTGCTTTATCTTTTAGTAAACCGTTTTATAAATTTTGTAAAAGAAAACCAAAGTCTCACTACTGAAACTTTGGTTTTAATCTTACAAATCAACAATGTTTATCGGATAACCGATCTCCTCACAAAAGCGAAAAAGGTCTTTTGTCGCTAGAAAAATAGTCTTCTCATTCGTATTAGGATGAAAACTCATGCGTTCTTCAGACTCAATGGCCCTATCCATATAAAGCAAAACATCTCCCTCCTCATTCAAAAGAAGACCGAAAGGGGAAACCATTCCTGGTGTGAGCTTCATTTTTTGGAAGAGACTATCGGCAGAAGCCATTCGAATCCGATTGGCACCCACTAAATCTCGGAACTTGTCCATATCCAACTGCTGCTGATCATCCATAATCAGAAGATAAAAAGCGGTTTTCTTTTTGTTGGTCAAAAACAAGGTTTTGGTTCGGACACCGTCGATTCCCTTAATAGAAGCATCTGCTTCTTCTGTGGTCCAAGTAGGCGGATGTTCAACGGTTTCAATCTCATACTCATTACATTTCAAAATCTGAATGTGTTAATCCTCTTCGCCGAACCTTAAGTTCTGTCTTCATTGGATTGCCTTTTCAGATTTCGAACTGTTTCGAGTATCAATTCCCAGTTCTGACAACTTTTTTAAAACAAGTTTCTCAGCGTCCATATCAACCTCCTTGATAAGAAAGGTTTTAAAACTGAAATCCAGTTAGTTTCAAAATCAGAATACCCAAAATTTGCGATTTTCCATACCAATGATGGTCGTTCAACAGGTCTAGGAGACCTGTTGAATAGGCAGGGTATATCAGTCCGGTTCACCGAAGTGGCTATGCTCCGATTTAAAACGGTACAGAGTATTAATGATAAAGGGCTTGGCTGGCAGTAATCAAGGTAAGCTTGTAGACATCCTTAATGCTGGCTCCACGAGAAAGGTCGTTTACCGGATGGTTCAAACCTTGCAAGATTGGACCAACCGCACTGAAGCCGCCGAGGCGCTCAACCATCTTGTAACAGATATTTCCCGACTCAATACTTGGGAAGACAAAAACGGTTGCTTGTCCCGCAACAGGGCTGTTAGGAGCTTTAAGCTTGGCTGTTTCAGGATCGTAAGCGGCGTCAAATTGCAGTTCTCCATCAATCAACAAGTCAGGAGCCAACTCCTGAGCAAGCTTAGTTGCAGTAACGACCTTGTTGACTTTAGGTCCAGAGCCACTTCCTTTTGTGGAATAACTGAGCATGGCAATCTTCGGATCAATGCCAAAAGCTTTGGCAGTCTCGGCAGAATTCACTGCAATCTCCGCTAGGATATCTGCTTCCGGTTCAATGTTAATGGCACAATCCGCAAACAGATAACGTTCTTCTCCACGAACCATCAGGAAAGAGCCAGAAGTCCGTTTAATCCCAGGTTTGGTCTTAATAATTTGAAGGGCTGGACGAACAGTGTCTGCTGTTGAGTGAATTGCACCAGAAACCATCCCCTGGGCCCTACCTGTGTGCACTAACATAACTCCAAAATAATTGACATCTTCCGTTAAGAGGGTGCGTGCATCTAACTCACTAAGTTTCCCTTGGCGACGCTCCACCAGGCTCTCAACCAACTCATCTAACTCTTCATATTCCCTGGGATTAATCACTTCAAATCCCTCAGTAATACCTTCGATTTCCAAATAAAGCTTGATTCTCTCCGGACTTCCCAAGAGGACTGGTATAATGTCTGTATCCGTTACAATCCGTTTAGTTGCTTGTAAGATACGCGGTTCTTCTCCTTCCGGAAGAACAATTTTAACGGTCTTTCCTTGAAGGGATTGGCGAATGCTGTCAAAAATTTTCATAATATAACCTCCTTAAGGTTTGGGCAGGTCTCCGAGGACCTCTTGGAAATCAGTTGGAAGAGGGGCTTGTAAAAAGAGTTCTTCCTCTGAAAAGGGATTGAAGAAGCGCAAAGAATGGCAATGGAGGGCTTGGCGTTGGATCCCATCCGTCAAGCTTCCTCCATAGAGGTCATCTCCTAACAAAGGATAGCCTTGATGGGAGAAATGGACACGAATTTGATGAGTCCTTCCGGTGTGCAGTTGGATATCCACCAGATAGACTGGAGAGTGGTCGATTAAGACTTGATAGGAGGTACGAGCGTACTTCCCATCTGGTGCCACGCGCCGGGTGATAATGCTCTCTGGATTTCGAGCTATAGGAGCTATGATTTCCCCTTGTTGCGGAAGAGGATGCTCTCCCTTAACAAGAGCTAGGTATTTTTTCTCAATGGCCCTAGCTTGAAGCTGCTTATCTAAACGAGCATGGGCATAACCATGTTTGGCAAAGAGCATCAGTCCTGACGTGTCACGATCTAGTCGAGTTACAATATGAACTTGCTGGTTCTCATAACCTTGTTCCTGATAGTAACCTTTGACAAAATTAGCCATGGTATTAGAGTGGTTAACGCTAGGGATACTGGCTACTCCTGCTGGTTTATTGAGGACTAGGAAATGCTGGTCTTCATAGACAATATCTAAGTCCTGGGAGATGGCTTCTAACTTTTCAAATGGAGGCTCAGCCGGGATATCAATAATCAACTCATCTCCAATATCCAAAAGATAGGTCGCAAACCGTGGTTTCCCATTCACTAAAATTTGACCACCACGATACTTGATTTTCGCCAAAAGCCCCTTAGAAATATCATGGCGTTTGACAAAGGTCTTCACCCTCACATGCTCATCAACAATAAATCGAAATCTCATTCGTCCTCCACCTCGCCAATGAAGGAATCCCGAACTCGCTCCCAGAAACTGGTGTGTTTGGATGAAGCCATAAAGGCGATCTTACGATGGTAAATTTGGCACTCAAATTTGCTGACTTGGTCTACCTGGTAAACATGGTTGTCGACTAATAGAGTATGCGTCGCATCCGATAGGGGGAGAATTTCAATCTTGTCCTTACGGGGGACAATAATTGATGACCCTAGTGTCCGATAAACCCGATTATTGAGACTAGCCACCTCTGTGACCTGGAGAGCTTCAATCGTTGGGTGCAAGACACTTCCACCAAGGGACTTGTTGTAGGCTGTGGAGCCCGTCGGCGTTGAAATACAAATCCCATCTCCACGGAAACGTTCAAATGGCACTTGGTTCAAGTGCAGATCCGCTACCATGGTCCGATCGGTCCTGCGAATAGTCGCCTCATTCAAGGCTAGATAATCGTCCAATTGACCAGATTCATGGTGGACTTTAATTTGGAGTAAAGGATAAGAAATTTGTGCCCCTTGATCCAAAAGAAGGTTTTGAACCAAAAGGTCTAGTTCAAAATCTCGATAATCGGTATAAAATCCCAGATGACCAGTATGAACCCCAATAAAACGAACCTTGTCTAACTGGTCCTTGTAACGATGAAAGGTCGACAACAACATCCCGTCCCCACCGATAGAAATGACAATATCCGGGTTCTTGCGGCTTAGCTCAAACTGCTTGTAGGGGCGGAGTTTTTGACTGAGTTCATGAAAAATCTCCTGGCTACGCGGCCGTTGGTTAGCTACAATCGCGATTCGTCTAACGGTATTCTTCATCAGTGTCATCACTATTACCTACTCCGTCATATAACTTGCGATGCATAGGGTCAAAAAGCGCTTGAGCATCCTGAATATCATCCCGTATTTGCCCCATTTCTTCATCTAATTGATAGGCCATCCGAGCCGCTCTTTCCAAACGATTTTTAATCTCCTCTGGGAAATTGCCCTTGTATTTGTAATTAAGGGAATGCTCAATGGTTGCCCAGAAATTCATGGCTAAGGTTCGGATTTGAATTTCCGCCAAAATAGTTCGGGAACCGTGGATGGTATCAACGGGGTACTCAATGACCACATGATAGGAACGATAGCCACTGGACTTACGGTGATTAATGTAATCTCTTTCCTGAATAATCCGCATGTCTTTGCGGCGGCGTAAAACCTCTAAAATTTCGTAAACATCGTCCACAAACTGCACCATGATTCGCAAACCAGCAATGTCTTGCATGTCTTGCTCCAGGCGTTCCATAGAGATAGCCCTTATCACCATTTTCTCTTTAATGCTTTCAATAGGCTTCACCCGACCGGTCACAAACTCAATGGGAGAATGAAGATTTTGCTTCCGGTATTGCTTGCGAATTCCCCTTAGCTTGATTTTCAATTCTCCCACGGCTTGAATGTATGGGTCTAGTAAATCTTCCCAATTTGGTTCCATTTTCGCCCCTTTCCTTGTACTTCCTAGTCTTTTTTAATACAATAGACACAATCTTATTTTAACACATTCTTGAAAACCTTTCCATGAATAGGATGAAAGTGAGACATAAAAATGCAACACCTAGAAATTGAATTCAAAAATTTACTGAAAAAAACAGAATATGACCGGCTTCGTTCCCTCTTTCCGGAAGTAACTCCTGTCCATCAGACCAACTACTACATTGATAGTCCAAATTGGACCTTGAGAGAACACGGCATGTCCTTGCGCGTGCGAACGTTTGAGGAAGGCGGGGAACTAACCCTAAAGATTCCTCAAGCTATTGGGAATATGGAATACAATCAAGAACTTCCAAGTAATATCTGGCCTCTGTTCCCAGACCAGCTGCATCTTCCAGAAGGTCCTATTTTAGACTTGATTCAAGAAGAGCGAATCAACCTTGAGGAACTGCGGATTCTGGGAAGCCTACACACAGAAAGAGTAGAGATCCAACTGCCTATCGGACTTTTAGCCATTGACAAGAGTAGCTACTTCGACCAGGTTGATTATGAATTGGAGCTAGAGGTTACCAATCCTGCTCAAGGACGTGAAGATTTTGAAAACTTTTTGAAGGAGCAAAATATTGAACAACGCAAGGCTCCAACAAAAGTTGCCCGCTTTTCCGCAAAACTATAGAGGGCTGTATCTTTCGATAAAATTTGATAAAATAGAAAGAAATAACAAAAGGAGTTCATCCCATCCATGATTGCGACACAAACCGACAAACAGCAAATGAAAATCTTTTCACTAAATTCTAATCCAGAAATTGCAGAACGTATTTCTAAAGAAACAGGAGTCCCACTCGGAAAACTCTCCTCCCGTCAATTCTCGGATGGTGAGATTCAGATCAATATCGAGGAAAGTGTTCGTGGTTTTGACATTTACATCATTCAATCTACCAGCTATCCCGTAAACAACCATTTAATGGAATTACTAATCATGATCGATGCCTGCAAACGGGCTAGTGCCAACTCCATTAACGTTGTAATGCCCTACTTCGGTTATGCGCGCCAAGACCGTACTGCCGCTCCACGCGAACCAATCACAGCAAAGCTAGTAGCCAACATGTTGGTGAAAGCGGGTGTTACTCGACTTTTGACCTTGGATCTGCATGCGGTGCAGGTACAAGGCTTCTTCAACATCCCTGTCGATAATCTTTTCACCATTCCACTCTTTGCCCAACACTATTTTGATAAAGACTTGTGCCAGGAAGATGTAGTTGTTGTCAGCCCTAAAAACTCTGGCGTCAAACGAGCACGCCAACTAGCGGAACTCTTGGACTTACCAATCGCTATTATTGACTATGCTCAAGATGATGCGGATCGTGAGGAAGGTTATGTCATCGGTGATGTTGCTGGAAAACGTGTCATCATGATTGATGATATTCTAAATACTGGTAAAACGTTCTCCGAAGCTGCTAAAATCCTAACAAATGAAGGAGCTACTGAAATCTACGCAGCAGCTAGCCACGGTTTATTCGCTGGGCAAGCTACCGAACTCTTGAACCAAGCGAATATTAAAGAAATTGTCGTGACCGATTCTGTTGCCACCAAGCAAGCTATCCCAGACAACACCTTGCGCCTATCTGCCAGCAAGTTAATGGGGGATGCGATTATCCGAATTCAAGAACGTAAACCTGTCAGTCCCCTCTTTGATTTCCATAAAGAAGAAGTAAAATGATTTATTTAGACAATGCTGCCACCACCAAGATCAGCCCCAAAGCTATGGCGACTATGGTGGAAATCATGCAAGAACATTATGGCAACCCTTCCAGCACTCATGGCTTGGGTCGGGATGCTCGCAAATATTTACGCCAGGCGCGTGAATTGATTGCTCACCACCTAGAGGTTCCAACAGACCAGATTATCTTCACCTCTGGTGGAACAGAAGCTAATAATCTAGCCATCCTGTCCTATGCTTTGAATCATCAAGAGCAAGGTAAGCACCTCATTACCACTGCTATTGAACACCATTCTGTGTTAGAGGTCTTTCACAAGCTTGAAACAGAGCACGGCTTTGAAGTTACCTACCTCCAACCAAGAGGGGGGAACTTTCTTGCTGAAGATTTCCAATCCGTCTTACGTGAGGATACTCTTTTAGTCTCCATGATGGCTGCGAATAACGAGACTGGCTCTCTCCTTCCAATTGCCCAAATTGGACACATCCTTCAAGAACATCAGGCCGCCTTTCACGTAGATGCCGTTCAACTGATGGGAAAAAGGCCCATCCATCCCCAAGAACTTGGGATAGACTTCCTGACTGCCTCCGCCCACAAGTTTCATGGGCCTAAAGGGGTCGGTTTCCTCTACACCAGTATGCCCAAACTAAAGGGCTTGATCCTTGGAGGAACGCAAGAGAATAAACACCGCGCCGGAACTGAAAACCTTCCAGCCATTGTCGCTATGGCTACCGCCCTAGATGAAAGCTTGGAAAATTGGGAGCAAAAAGAAGAACAGATCCAAGAATTAAGGACCGCTCTTTTAACCCATTTACCTGAATCGGTTTCCCTCAATGAGACTGGTCTCCAGCTACCCCATGTCCTTAGTCTCATGGTTCCACAAGTCGGAAAAGATAGTTTACTTCTACAACTAGACTTGGCTGGAATTGCAGTGTCTGGTGGATCCGCCTGTACCGCGGGAACCTTGGAGCCTAGTCATGTTATTGCTGCCTATTATCCAGACCAAACAGATCGCATTCATCATACCATCCGAGTTAGTCTTTCGGACGAGACCAGCTTGGAAGAGATTCTGGCCTTTAGCCAAACACTCAAGAAAATAATTGGAGGATCATGATGGCCTTTTCAACTAGTGTTCATTTACCAAATTCCCCTTATCGTTACCACATTGATAAAGGGATCAAAAAATACACCTTACGTGATACAACCTTCACCCAGAACAAAGTGGGAAATTACGAATTGCAACGTCTCCTAGAGGAAGTTCCCAATAGTGGACAAGGATTCCTTGTAAAAATTGCTGTAAAAGAAGATCTGTCGGCCTTCCGTTTAACGATTACAGACGCTTCTGGTCTTCATCAAGTCAATATTTTTCAAGACAATGTTAGCACGGTTTATCGAGAAAAATTTTTCTTTCTGATGGATAGCTTGGTTGACCGGAAGGTCTTCTCTAAAGAAGAGGTTTGAGCACTTTCGATCCCTGTTTTAATTTTTTGTGTTACAATTAATACAAGAGAGAAAAAAAGGAGACGAATGATTATGTATGAACTTCATTACACGGACTCTTATAAAGTTGATCGCAGTCTAACTTTTGAAAAATACAGTGACCTAACCCGTCAATTTTCAGGCTGCTTGGCTATCCCAGATTACTTGAAAGTCACTTCTTTTACACTAAACGGCCAAGATCTTGGATTTCAAGGAACGCTTGGAGATGTGTATCTCTTTATAACTGCAGATACTTTTCCAAAAGAATAATAGATAAAACCAGTTCTAAGCGGAACTGGTTTTTGCTTAGATTCCAGTTGTAATCACCATTGAAATCGAATGTTTCATGAAAAAATTTGACCTTGTTTAATTTTTTTAGAATAATTCTCAAATTATGAGCAGATTGTTTTTCTTGGTGAACGAACTGTGGTATAATTTGTTTGTAATACTAGTTAAGCGTTTCCATTAATTAGTTTATGATTTTTATTTCAAAGGAGATTTGTCACTATGACTAAAATCACTGCATCTGCTGCTATGCTTAATGTATTGAAAACCTGGGGTGTAGATACAATCTACGGTATTCCTTCTGGTACCTTGAGTTCTTTGATGGATGCTCTTGCAGAAGATAAAGATATCAACTTCTTGCAAGTTCGCCATGAAGAAACTGGAGCTCTTGCAGCACTCATGCAAGCTAAATTCGGTGGATCAATCGGTGTCTGTGTGGGTTCAGGTGGACCTGGTGCAACTCACTTGATTAACGGTATCTACGATGCCGCAATGGATGCAACTCCAATGTTGGCGATCCTTGGATCTCGTCCAGTTAACGAATTGAACATGGATGCCTTCCAAGAGTTAAACCAAAACCCAATGTACAATGGCGTAGCGGTTTACAACAAACGCGTTGCCTATGCAGCTCAATTGCCAAAAGTAATTGACGAAGCTTGCCGTGCAGCTATCGCTAAAAAAGGGCCTGCTGTTGTTGAGATCCCTGTTAACTTTGGTTTCGAAGAAATCGATGCAGATTCTTACTATGGATCAGGAACTTACGACCGTACTTTCGTTGCTCCAGCTTTGAACCAAACTGAGATCGATAAAGCGGTTGAAATCCTTAACAATGCTAAACGCCCCGTTATCTACGCTGGATTTGGTGGTGTTGGTGCCGGTGATGTAATCACTGAACTTTCTCGTAAAATCAAAGCTCCTATCGTAACAACTGGTAAAAACTTCGAAGCCTTTGAATGGGATTACGAAGGATTGACTGGTTCTGCTTACCGTGTAGGTTGGAAGTCTGCCAACGAAGTAATCTTCGAAGCTGATACAGTCCTCTTTTTAGGAAGCAACTTCCCATTCTCAGAAGTTTACAATACTTTCAAAAACATCGAGAAATTCATCCAAGTTGATATCGATCCATACAAACTTGGTAAACGTCATGCATTGGATGCATCCATTCTTGGTGATGTAAAAGAAGCTGCTCAAGCTATCCTTGAAAAGGTTAACCCAGTTGAATCAACTCCATGGTGGAGAGCTGTTGTGAAAAACAACCAAAACTGGCGTGATTACATGAACAAATTGGAAGGCAAAACTGAAGGCGAACTTCAATTGTACCAAGTTTACAATGCCATCAACAAATATGCTGACCAAGATGCAATCTACTCTATCGACGTAGGTAACTCAACTCAAACTTCTACTCGTCACCTACACATGACTCCTAAGAACATGTGGCGCACTTCTCCACTCTTTGCAACAATGGGTATCGCTCTTCCTGGTGGTATTGCTGCTAAGAAAGACAATCCAGATCGCCAAGTTTGGAACATCATGGGTGATGGTGCCTTCGGTATGTGCTACCCAGACGTTATTACCAACGTTCAATATAACCTTCCAGTTATCAACGTTGTCTTCTCTAACGCTGAGTATGCCTTCATTAAGAATAAATACGAAGATACAAACAAACACTTGTTTGGTGTAGACTTCACAAACCCAGACTACAAGATGATTGCTGAAGCTCAAGGAGCTGTTGGTTTCCGTGTTGACCGTATCGAAGAAATCGATGCTGTTATGAAAGAAGCTGTTGAATTGAATAAAGCTGGTAAGACTGTTGTGATTGATGCTCGTATCACTCAAGATCGTCCAATCCCAGTTGAAGCACCAGAACTTCGTTTGGATCCAAAAGCTTACTCTGCTGAAGAAATTGCAGCTTACAAAGAGAAATACGAAGCTGAAGAGCTTGTACCATTCCGTCTCTTCCTTGAAGAAGAAGGTTTGGAATCTCGCAATTATAAATAATTGTCGCACTAAAGGTTGGGATTTAAAGCCCAGCCTTTTCTTCTCCTATTTTTGTAAGTGGATTCATTGATTTTTAGCATTATTTGCCTTATAATATAATTAATTCACAAACTCAGGAGAAAGGAAGGGATCCGGATTATGGAAGTGAGAAATCAACCAATCCCACGTGCAACTGCCAAGCGCTTATCTCTTTACTATCGCATTTTTAAGCGTTTCAATGCTGAAAAAATCGAAAAAGCGAGTTCCAAACAGATTGCTGAAGCCATCGGAATTGACGCTGCTACAGTTCGTCGCGATTTTTCTTACTTTGGAGAATTAGGGAGACGTGGTTTTGGCTATGATGTCAAAAAACTAATGACCTTCTTTGCAGACCTCTTAAATGACAATAACATTACCTATGTGGCCTTAGTCGGTGTTGGAAATATGGGTAAAGCCCTTCTCCACTATCGTTTCGAAGAACGCAATAAAATGAAAATTGTCATGGCCTTTGATCGGGATGAACATGAGGCTGTTGGGACAGTTACTGACGATGGTATTCCCATTTACCCGATCTCGCAACTGCAAGAAAAAATAGTAGATTCTGAAGTCAGAACAGCTATCCTAACAGTTCCAAGTGTGAAAGCTCAGGAAGTTACTAACCAATTGGTTGAGACAGGGATTAAAGGAATACTAAGTTTTTCCCCTGTTAATCTTTCTGTTCCCAAAGATGTGGTTGTTCAATATGTGGATTTAACAAGCGAACTTCAAACCCTTCTCTACTTTATGAATCGTGAGGATAATCAATAGATGAATCTGAAACAGTTTCAACTATTTTAAATAAAATCAATAAATAAGCCAGGTCGTTTTGATTGCACATATCATTTCGATCTGGCTTTTCTTGATCGTCATTCGACCTCAAGAATTCTTTCAAGTCTATCTTCTTCCCGATATGAGAAATAGGAATCTTGTGTTACAATTAAATGATCTAGTAAGTGGATGCCTAAGGTGGCAGCGGCTTCAGATACAATTTTAGTGACTCGATCATCATTAGGGCTAGGCTTAAGAGAACCAGAAGGATGATTGTGAACGATGATTAAGGAAGTTGCCATATGCTTAACGGCATAGTGAAGAATCTCTCGAGGTTCCGCCAAACTACGGCTAACAGATCCAATAAAAATAGTTCGTTCTTCTAAGATTTGATTTTGTGTATCCAAATAAATCGCCAGCAAGTGTTCTTGGCGTAATGGACCAATTTCCTTGACCAAACGTTGACCTAGTTGCCGACTAGATAAAATGCTCTTTTCTTTTTTCAGTTTGGCCTGATCAATTCGTTTTCCAAGCTCTACCATAGCTTTAAGTTCAATGGCTTTCACACGTCCAACACCAGGAATCTCCTGAAGTTCACTGAGGGTCAAGTAACGCAATTCTGCTAGACTTTGAATATGCTTGAGTAATATCTGCGCTACTTCTAAAGAGGAACGACCTTTTAAACCTGTTCGTAATAAAATAGCTAAGAGTTCCTGATTGCTCAATTGCTCTGCTCCTTCCTCTAAGAGTCTTTCTCTTGGTAGGAGTGACGGTTGCGTTTTTTTAATATGGTACATCACTTTTCACCTCCAATTATATATTCGAAAAAGACCAGATGGAGCACCATCTGGTCTTTGCTTTTCCATTAAGATTCAATTTTATTTCCGTATTCAGTTACGGTCGAAGAGTCTAAAGGAAAATGGACGGGTCTTAGTACCCATTTATCATCTCCTATTGGCCCAAATCGCGTTGAGAGAGTTGATTGGAAGAGGTTATCGGCTACTGTCACATAACCGACTTTGGAAGAGTGTTGCCCGACAGTTGCTCCATAGGCGATAATCTTTCCAGCATCGTCTTTATAGGGTAGGAAGGAATTATTACGAATGGTAATCCCACTAGACAAAACCGTCTCCATGTTATTGGCCGCATAGTTAGGATCGGTATTCCGTAAATAGTAACCATCCCAAACACCACTATTGTTGCTAGCATCGACCTGAATCGCTTCAGCATAGATTTTGTGATAATCTCCATCTTCCGGTAAATTGCTCAAATTTGTCAAATTAGGGGCATAGCCAGAAAAGGTGTTACCAGTAAACGCCGCATATTGAACACCACCCAGGTCAAAAATATGGCTACTCATTTTGTGGACCATGGTAAATTCGTTGTTGCGAACCCGCCAATTGTACCCATGATTGGCCATCAACATAAATTGATTGCCATTTTCAAGATCCTTGGCACGAATATGAAGATTTTCCATAATAAAATTACTGAGACCTTCTGTTCCCCCAGGACCAGTCGCAAATCCAAACCAGAACATGCCACCATCAACGACCAGTGTTGTCTCATTCCCTCGTAGCTGCACATTTGAGGGCAAGGTAAAGTAATCCTTGGCCGGATCATCCACCCCCATTTGGAACTCCCCTTCTGGGAAATCTAAAATCGTAAAGGCATTGTCGCTTGCTTTTTCAAGAGCCTGTCGGAAAATAACATTGTTCTCTTCGCGACTATTCTCCGTTTTTAAATCAACCATCAGTGTCGTCTTCAATTCATCTTCCTTGATATCATAAACCCTACCAAGATTTTCAACGGATGCCTCGTAGACAATTTGATTCCCTACACGATTAATTTTTGTAATTTCTCCGCTCCCCTCGAGACTCGAAGATGGAGCTAAATCCGCCTGATCTCCCAATTGGTAAAGAGTCGCATAGCCCTCCAATTGGTCCTCAGGAATCTGATCGCGATGTACTCCTAGTTCTAGTTCTATCTCATAGACAAAGCCTCCTTCCTTCGTCTCAGAGCTCTTGAGGACACGCCCGATAATCTCCTCATCCTCTATTCGGTAGAGAACCTGATCTCCCTTTCCATAGCGAGGTTGAGGCCTTTCTTTTGGTTGAAAAAAAGAAAGAAACGGTGCGATAAAGCTATTTTTTCCTTTTTCCAAAAAGTCTAGACTGAAAAAGAGAGTCAATAAAAGTGCCAATATACCGATGAGGATTCCTAGATTTCGTCGTTCTTTACGACGTCGTTCGATAATCTTACTTTGATAATCTGAACTCACGGTTCTATTCCTTCCTATTAGAAAAAGGTCTGGAACAAACTGTCCCAAACCTTGGACGATTACAATTGCATTTGATTGTATTGACTTTCAAAGGCTTTCAGAACTTCGGAATCTGTGCTGTTAAAGTCAGATTCATCTGTTAAATCAGCCTTAACAATAGTCCGATAGGTTGCTGCCGCATCTTCACAAGTAACCAAAGTCAATTCATTGACCCCTTCAGTATCTTGAATCACATCAATACGGTCTGGAGTAACGGTTTCAACACTCTTAACGGTATAAGTATAAACCTTGTCTTTATCTGTCAAATAGATTTTCATTCCGTTTTGAGCATGCTCCAAGGGTGAGAAAAGCATTTGATTCGCTCCAGTAATCCCAAAGACATGGTGACTAGCTAGAGAGTAATTCCCTTTTCCCATCACTTGATTTTCTTTCATGGTACCGGCACCGTAGTAGAGAACTTCGTTAGCCAAACCTTTGAAAATAGGGAGGTTCAAATTCAATTCTGGAATGGCAATTCCCCCAATAACCGGTAAGTCTTGCTGGTTCATTTGAGCCTCTAGAACCCGCTCTGTTGAGAGAGCTTCAACACTTTGGAAATCAAAATTAGCTTCTGCTTCCTTGTTTTCCTCAATTTTTTCTTTGGAAACTTTAGCGACTTGGTATTGGTTGGTATGGTAGACCATAATCATATTCCGAATGGAACTATTAAAAATTAATCCAAGTGCCACAATAAAGAGGATTCCTGCAAGCAGGTAACGTGGCCAATTTCTCGTTTTCTTTTTATTCTTCGCCATCTTCTATATCTTCTTTCATTTCTGCATCTATATTTGTAAAGGTTACGATTCGAGAGTTATCTGTCAAACGCATGATCTTGACACCTTGAGCGGCCCGACCAAAACGGCTAATATCTGCAACATGGGTCCGAATCACAACTCCTTTATCCGTCATAACCATTAAATCGTGGTCTTCATTGACTGTTTTAAGACCAACAAGAGGACCATTTTTCTCAGTAATTTTTGCCAAGATCATTCCTTTACCGCCACGATTTTTAGTTGGGAATTCTTTAGCGGTTGTCCGTTTCCCATAACCTAATTCTGTGATCACCACAAGGTCATCTTCATCCGTTACAATGCAGGCACCTACAACCTGATCTTGGTCGCGGAGACTAACCCCTTTAACACCGGCTGCCACCCGACTGAGCGGACGCAAGCTGTTTTCCTTAAAACGTACCGCGTAGCCATAGCGTGTACCAATTAGAATT
Source organism: Streptococcus sp. NLN64 (assembly GCF_015831295.1). Lineage (NCBI taxonomy): Bacteria > Bacillati > Bacillota > Bacilli > Lactobacillales > Streptococcaceae > Streptococcus > Streptococcus sp. NLN64. The sequence goes on along the minus strand of NZ_JADXDQ010000020.1, from coordinate 2,311 downwards.
TCGGACTCGCCATCTGTGAGAAGGACATTAATCAATTCATCCTCATCTCGAAGTTTCAAGGCCAACAATCCATTTTGACGAATGTTTTGGAAGGCTGAAATCGGAACCCGTTTCACCACACCAGACTTGGTGGTAAAGAAGAAGAATCCGCTGTCCTCCTGCTCTTTGGTCACATTCATCAAGGTTTGGATGCTTTCGCCTTCGTCTAATTTCAGGAGGTTGATAATTGGCAAGCCTTTCGCAGTCCGACCATATTCAGGAATTTCATAGCCCTTCAACCGATACACACGACCTCGATTGGTAAAGAATAGGAGATAATCGTGTGTGCTCGTGGATACCAACTGACTAACAAAATCGTCATCTTTGACGCCGGTACCTTGGACACCACGTCCGCCACGTTTTTGAGCAGTAAATTCAGACTGGTCCAAACGCTTGATGTAGCCCTTATTTGAAAGGGTAATCAAGACATCACTTTCTTCGATTAAATCTTCATCTTCAAGGCTAAGGATTTCTCCCACCATTAATTCTGTTCGACGAGGATCTGCGTACTTCTGTTTGATCTCATCCAACTCTTCTTGAATAATCTGTTTCACACGTTCTGGCTTAGCGAGGATATCCGCCAAATCTGCAATCAATTCCAAGAGTTGGTCGTATTCAGATTGAATCTTATCTCGTTCCAGTCCTGTCAACCGACGGAGACGCATATCCAAGATGGCTTGACTTTGCCGCTCAGATAATTGGAATCGTTCCATTAACTCAGCTTGAGCTTGGGCATCTGTCTCGCTGTTTCGGATGATTTGAATGACTTCATCAATATGGTCTAGCGCGATTAAGAGACCTTCTAAAATGTGGGCTCTCGCTTCTGCTTTTTCTTTCTCAAAACGAGTACGGCGAACCACAACATCGGTTTGATGCTCAATGTAAGCACCGAGAATCTCACGAAGAGAGAGAATTTTGGGCACACCATTGTGAATAGCAAGCATATTAAAGGAAAAATTGGTCTGCATTTGAGTCAGCTTAAATAGATTATTCAAGATGACGGTCGCAGAAGCATCTCTCCGAATCTCAATGACAAAACGAACGCCTTCTCGGTTGGACTCATCTCGAACAGCTGTAATGCCGTCAATTCTCTTCTCTTGGACAAGTTTTACAATATGCTCTTGAACTTTAGACTTATTAACCATGTAGGGAAACTCGGTAACCACAATCCGTTCCCGGCCAGACTTAGTTTCTTCAATTTCAGTTCGAGATCGAAGAACAATGGAGCCTTTACCCGTTTCATAGGCACGGTGAATCCCTGAGCGTCCCATTACAAGGGCGCCAGTCGGAAAATCAGGACCAGGCAATACCTCCATCAATTCCCGTGTGGTTGCCTCTGGATGATCCATGAGCAACTTAACCGCGTCAATCGACTCACCCAGATTGTGAGGAGGAATGTTCGTAGCCATCCCAACCGCGATACCCGTTGCACCATTCACCAAGAGATTTGGAAAACGAGATGGTAGAATGGCTGGCTCCATTTCACTTCCATCATAATTGGGCACAAAGTCAACCGTATCCTTATTGATATCCCGTAGTAACTCTAGCGCAATTTTACTCATTCGAGCTTCAGTGTACCGCTGAGCCGCCGCTCCATCACCATCCATGGAACCAAAGTTTCCGTGTCCATCGACTAGCATATGGCGGTAGGACCACCACTGAGCCATCCGTACCATAGCCTCATAAATCGAAGAGTCCCCGTGTGGATGGTATTTACCCATAACATCCCCTGTAATACGAGCAGACTTCTTATGAGGCTTGTCCGGGCTTACTCCCAAATCATACATTCCGTAAAGAATACGGCGATGAACAGGTTTCAAACCGTCTCGAACATCGGGTAAAGCTCGAGACACGATAACACTCATGGCATAGTCAATAAAGCTCGACTTCATTTCTTTTGTTAAATTTACATCTACAAGGTGTTTATCCTGCATTTCCAATGCCTTTCTCTACACAATAGTACTTATAATTATACCAAAAAAATGCTAAAAAAGCACGTGGTGCTTTGGCTTCAGCTTTCTAAACTTAAAAATAAAAGGAAGAGGTTGTTTGCATGAAAGACGAGAGTTTTTAACATAAATTTATCCATGTGTTATTGTTTGATACAAGAAAAAGAGGTTGAGACAAAAAGTCTCAACCTTTCTATTTTATTTGAAAATAACACAGTAAAAAAGCGCAAAAAAACACTATCTGTGTTATACTTAAGGTGAACATATTTAAAAATGTCTTAAGGATGTTGCCGCATCCCTAATGCTCTTGCTGCTTCATAAGT
>NZ_JADXDQ010000002.1:0-66139 GCF_015831295.1 Streptococcus sp. NLN64 | reverse complement strand
TCCCAAAGAGGAAGTAAGATGAAGGCTGTTATCGCTTGTGCTCATAAGATACTAAGAATTGTCTACAAACTTTTGAAAACACATCAAACTTATGAAGCAGTAAAAGCATTAGGGATGCGGCAACACCCTTAAGACATTTTTAAATATGTTCACCTTAAGTATAACACAGATAGTGTTTTTTTGCGCTTTTTTACTGTGTTATTTTCAAATAAAAGACTATACTTTCCTTTTATTACAAAGCAGCTTGCTGATATAACTTTCCAAGAAAGTTTCAAATAAGTACGGCAAAGTTGACAAAAACTTCGTTTTTTCAACTAGAATCTCAGACAGTCTGCTAGACTGTCTGATCTGACAACGGTTAAATTTGATTTTCAAAGAGTATAGAGTTACTTGTAAGGGCTTTTTTCCTTGATAGACCTAGAATTTTTGGCTGACATAGTGTACAATAGAAGGAAGTTTTTTGAAACAGGTAGGAATATGAATATTCAACAATTGCGGAATGTGGTGGCATTGGCCAATAGTGGCACCTTCCGAGAAGCGGCGGAGAAGTTGTACATTAGTCAACCGAGTTTGTCCATGTCGATTCGGGATTTGGAACAGGAGCTTGGCTTTAAGATTTTTAATCGGACCAATTCAGGGACATTCTTGACCCAAAGGGGGATGCCTTTCTATGAAAAGGCTAAGAATTTGGTTCAGGAATTTGATGTCCTAGAAAATCAATACCAATCTCCAGAAGAAGCAACAGAGTTTTCTGTGGCGGGTCAGCATTATGACTTCTTACCCGATATTTTAAATAAGTTAGCGAGTCTCTGGTCTGAACATCGAGATTTTCGACTGTTTGAATCCACGACCTTGCAAATCCTAGATGAGGTATATAAGGGACACAGTGAGATTGGTCTCTTTTATTTGAACAGTCAAAATGAAAAAGGGATTCAGCAAAAGTTACAGAAAATGGATTTGGAAATACAAGAGCTATTTTCATTCCCGACTCATATTTATCTAGCGGAAAATCATCCCTTGGTTGAAAAAAGTGAGATTTCCATGTCAGACTTGGAGAATTATCCTACGGTTCGCTTTACCCAAGAAAAAGATGAGTACCTCTATTATTCTGAAAACTTTTTTGATACCTCAACGAGTCCGGTGCTTTATGAAGTAACGGATCGGGCAACCTTGAATGGTCTGTTAAAACGGACCCATGGCTATGCGACAGGATCTGGCTTCTTAGACAAGGAAGTGAGTCCAGGGATCGTGGCCTTGCCGGTCAAGGAAGGGCGTAAGAATACCATGGTTTGTGCTTACCGTTCAGGTACTGAATTATCAGCCATTGCCCAGGACTTCTTGGAATTGCTAGTTGAAGCAGCAGAGGAGATTGGTTATGTCTAGAAAAGTATTATTGCTGATTCTCGGCTTTTTCTTGATAGTGGGCGACCAACTTTTGAAATCCTGGGTCGTGGACCATATTGCCATTGGCGAACAGTTAACCTTCTGGCCGGGAATTATGGATTTGACCTATTTGCAGAATCGAGGAGCCGCATTCTCGATGCTTCAAGGACAGTTTTGGTTTTTCTTCTTAACAACCGCTTTGGCCATGGGAGTCGCTGGCTACTACTTTTTCAAGGCTAGAGCCAATCAATGGGAGCGTCAAGTTGGTTTGGCTTTAATGATGGCTGGGGGTATTGGCAATTTTATTGATCGGGCTAGCCAAGGTTTTGTGGTTGATATGTTCCAACTCACCTTTATCGATTTTGCCGTTTTTAATCTGGCAGATTCCTACTTAACTGTTGGAGTTGCTATTTTAATTTTAGATCTCTTAAGGGAGGATGAAGATGGAGTTTAAGGTAGAAATAGGTGGAGAGCGCCTGGACAAGGTCTTGGCTGAAAACACAGCGTTATCTCGAAGCCTGGCCAATGAACAGATAAAGGCTGGCCTTGTTCTCGTGAATGGTCAGGCTAAAAAGCCGAGGTATGCTGTCGCGGAAGGAGATATCATCTCTTATCAACTGCCAGAACCGGAGGAATTGGATATCCAGCCGGAGAATCTTCCTCTCGATTTAGTCTATCAAGACCAAGATGTGGCAGTTGTGAATAAGCCACAGGGAATGGTAGTACACCCGAGCCCTGGCCATCCGAATGGAACCCTTGTCAATGGCTTGCTTTATCATGTTCAAGATTTATCTGGTATCAATGGTGTCATGCGGCCAGGGATTGTCCACCGAATTGACAAGGATACCTCTGGCCTTCTAATGGTCGCCAAAAATGATCAAGCCCATGAAAAACTGGCACGGGAATTAAAAGAAAAAAAATCCCTACGGAAGTATTTGGCCTTGGTGCATGGCAACCTGCCAAGTGACAAGGGAGTGATTGAAGCTCCAATTGGTCGGAGTGAGAAAGATCGGAAGAAGCAGGCAGTCCAAGCCAGTGGCAAACCCGCCCTCACTCGTTTCACAGTCTTGGAACGCTTTGGGAACTATAGTCTTGTGGAGTTGCAGTTGGAAACAGGTCGTACCCATCAAATTCGGGTTCACATGGCTTACATTGGTCACCCAGTTGCCGGTGATCCACTCTATGGCCCAAAGAAAACCTTGAGTGGTCATGGACAATTTCTGCATGCGGCTCAGCTGGGCTTCACGCATCCTCGAACTGGGGAAACAATGGTGTTTTCAGCACCTTTACCGGATATTTTTGAAAAAAATCTAGAGCAATTAAGAAAGGATTACTAAGTAAATGGATTTCGTCAGAACGCTGTCTGATTGGATTTGGAGCCCAGCATTGCTGGCTTTTCTAATTGGAGCAGGTTTGTATTTCACAATTCGTACCAAGTTTGTTCAAATTCGGATGATTCCAGAAATGATTCGGATGATGTTTGAAAAACCTGAGGATGGACAAGGAATATCTTCTTTCCAAGCACTTTCAGTAGCTCTTTCTGGTCGAGTCGGAACTGGGAATATTACGGGTGTTGCCACGGCCATTGCATTTGGTGGGCCAGGAGCTGTTTTTTGGATGTGGGTGATTGCCTTTGTCGGGGCTGGATCTGCCTTTGTAGAGACAACCCTAGGACAAGTCTATAAAGAAGAGGTCGATGGTCATTTTTACGGAGGTCCAGCCTACTATATCGAAAAAGGGCTTAAATTAAGGAAATTGGCGATGGCCATGGCTTTTATTTTAGCGTTCTCCTTTGCCTTTCTCATGTCTGGGATTCAGGTTAATGGAATCAGTATGGCTATGAATAATGCCTTGAGTATTCCTCCCCTTGCTACTACCTTGGTGGTGGTAGCTGCACTTTTGATGATTGTTTTGGGTGGGATTCAGCGTATTGCTAAAATTGCGGAAGTTGTGGTTCCTTTTATGGCAGGCATTTACCTCCTGATGGTTTTCGTGATTATTTTTGCGAATTTCGATCAAGTTATCCCTGTCTTCCAGTTGATTTTTAATTCTGCGTTTGGGTTAGAACCTATGTTTGCGGGCTTGCTTGGTTCAGCTATTTCTTATGGGGTTAAACGGGGAGTTTACTCAAACGAAGCTGGACAAGGGTCTCAAGTTGCTGCTGCAGCGTCTGCCCAAGTTTCCCATCCAGTTAAACAAGGTTTGGTACAAGCCTTTTCTGTCTACATCGATACACTATTTGTTTGCACAGGGACAGCTTTAGTCATTCTTTTGACCAAGTCTTACAATGTTTTTGATGCGAATTCAAATCCGGTGGTGGCCCATTTGGCAGATACCAACCCCGATCGTGCAGGTGCTCTCTATACGCAAACGGCTCTTTCTTCTGTTTTAGGCAACTTCGGACCTGTATTTGTGGCCCTTGCGCTGGTATTTTTTGCTTTTACAACCTTGATGAGTTATTACTATATTGCAGAAACCAATCTTCGCTATTTACTCAAGCCTGAAAAGTTGAAAGTTCCTCTTACGATTATGCAAGTTTTGATGGTGGGAATGTTGATTTACTCAGGTATTGCTTCGAGTCAGATGGCTTGGACCATGGGGGAGATTGCCAGCGGAATCACCGTTTGGCTCAACGTCACCGCCATTCTCTTCCTTTCCCCTCTTGCTTTTAAATTATTGAAAGATTATGAAAAACAAAGAAAAGAAGGGAAGAATCCTGATTTCAACCCAGCTAGTCTGGATATAAAAAACGCTGCTTACTGGGAGCAGCGGGCGAAAAAATAGAGTACCAGTCAACTCAGGTCAATAGTGACCTGAGTTTTTTGTATAATAAGAATAGAAATACATGGAGGTGACCATATGTTATACGAATTTTGTACAGAAGATGTCAAGTTGATTCCTTTTGCTTTAGAGGCAGGGGCAGAGCGGGTGGAGCTTTGTGCCGATTTGTCTGTAGGGGGTATTACTCCGACTCCAGAAATGATTGAAGAAGCGCTGCCATTAGGTCTTCCCATTGCCCTCATGATTCGTCCACGAGGTGGGGATTTCGTCTATAGTCCCGAAGAAGTTGAGCTGATGTTAGAGCAAATTCAGGTGTCCAAAGAGATGGGAATCCAGTCCTTTGTTTTTGGAGCTTTATTGGAAGATGGAAGCTTGGACAAGGAAAATCTCCAAAAGCTCTTGAAGGCAGTGGGAGAAGACGAAACTGTGTTCCATATGGCCTTTGACCAAATTCCTTGGGACCAACGCTTGGAGTCCTTGGATTGGTTAGCTCAAGCTGGATTTAAACGCATTCTGACTCACGGTGGTCCGCAAGATCAAGATATCTGGTTCTATGCAGAGCAGCTTGATCAAATCGTCGCACGCGCCGCTGGGAAAATTGAGATTTTGCTTGGCGGAGGAATTAACCTAGAGAACCGTGATAAAATTGCTCAACGGTTTGGCGTAGACCAACTGCATGGTACCAAGGTCGTTGGATAATGGACTGGCGTTCAAGCTTTTTTCAAAATCCCATTTATGAACAGAGACTGAAAGCTGTTGGCTTTTTAAAGCATGGGGAAACCTTTCACTATCAAGAACTTTTGGAGGAGGTGGAGCTTGAGCTCCGCCTCCAATGGGATTCCCAAGCGTCCAAGATGGACATCAGTCTCTGGGATCCTCTCGCTGAGGCTGATTATCCTTTGGCTTTTATTCCTTCTAGCAAGGGAGCTTATGTTGGCCAAGTACGGGAGGTGTTATGGGACAGATTAGGTCAAATAGAGAGGCTGATCAGTCAACCCTCAACAGTCTTTTCTGATCAAGCAGAATCTTTGCTTCAACTGGTAAACATTCGTTGGGGTTGGGAATTAGAATTTCTTTGGAAAGCCCATCCTAAAGCTGCCGTTTTTCGTTATGGCTCCAAACAAACTTGGTTTGGAGTGGTTCAGGAAATCGATTGGGCTAAAATTGATTCTCGCAAAGAAGGGCCGGTCACGATTTTAACCGTCAAGTCTGACCAGGTTTCGGAGCTCCTCAAAAGCCACAAGGCTTATCCAGGCTTCCATATGAACAAGAAGTACTGGGTTAGCTTTCCCTTGGATGGTCGTAATACACTAGAAGAGATCCTAAGTCACTTGGTCAAATCCTATCACATGATTGGAGGAGACCTGACCTTAGAAAGGAAAATGATGAAAATTTTACTGCCCACAGCTAAGGAGTTAGACCTGTCTGGGACGTTTACGGAAAGACAGCCTTTATCTCCAGCTTGTCAAACTGTTCTTGAAGCCCTAGCGCAGGTTGAAGATTGGTCGGCTTTTTTCAAATTAAAAGAGGACAAGGCAAAGGAAGAGGAAGACCGCTTCAATGCTTTGCGACAAGGCCAGGCTAAGAGTAAGCCAGCTCTGCAATTGTTTAATGGTCTCATGTATCGGCAATTCGATCGCGAACAGGTTGACAATCCTTTCTGGAACCAAGTCTACATTACCTCTAGTCTCTATGGCTGCGTGCCTATTTTGACTCCCATGGCAGCCCATCGCTTGGACTTTCAAGTTCCCCTCCAAGTAGCGGGACAAAGTTTGAGTCAATTCTGGCGTCCCCATTTTGATGCTGCGATAGGCAAAGATGCCGTGCTTTCTCTGCTCTCATCTGAATTTGAGCAAGTATTTTCTAAGGAAGTCAGAGACAATTTTATTCGAATCCAATTTAAAGAAAAGAAGGGAGGCGTCCTCAAAACGCACTCAACCATCTCCAAAAAAGGGCGGGGTCTATTAATCCAAGCCCTAGCGGAAAAACCCGTTCAAGAACTGGAGGAAATTAAAGGCATGAATGTTGCAGGCTTTGTTTACCAAAAGGAATTATCGGATTCCAAGGATTGGATATTTGTCCGAGAAGTATAGGAGGTATCATGAACGAAACTATTCAATCGCTATTACAACACCGTAGTATTCGAAAATTTCGCAAGCAAAAGTTAACACATGAAGAATTGGATCTACTATTGGAAGTGGCCCAACAGGCTCCAACCAGTAACTTTCGGCAATCCTATTCGATCCTAAGCATTACAGATCCGAGCTTGAAGAAGGAATTGGCTGAAATTGGCCAGCAGGATTACATTGAGTCTGCCCCACACCTCTTTGTTTTCTTAGTGGACCAGGCAAGAAATACGAAAATTGCAGAAGCACAAGGCGCTCCAGCTCTGGTACAAGGCAGCCCAGAACGCTTCTTATCCGCCTATGCTGATGCTCTCTTGGCAGCTCAGAACATGGTAGTGGCTGCAGAAAGCCTAGGACTTGGAACTGTCTACCTCGGCAGCATCCTTAACGATCCCAAGCGACTCTGCCAACTTCTGGCTCTACCAGAATATGTTTACCCAGCCGTAGGCCTGGCTTTAGGTTGGCCGGATCAGGATCCGCAGATCAAGCCTCGCTTACCAAGAAAGATCATCCACATGGAAAACCAGTATCAAGAATTGGATAATCCGAACCAGGCTCTCGAAGGTTATGATAAAGAAATTGAAGCCTACTATGATCTTCGCTCCTTTAACAACCGCCTCGAAGCCTTCACATGCAAAATTTCGAAAGAAATGGCCCACTCATCTGCTAAAAGAGCAGAAACCCTAGCGGCCTTACAGGATCAAGGCTTCTTTAGAGGAGAAGATTAAGCATTAAATAATGCAAAAACCTTTGCTTTATTGTGAGCAAAGGTTTTTTGGTGTTCTAACTTATTTCGACTATTAGTTGAGGGCTTCAAGAAGAGCATCAGCTTGTTTGTTCAAATCAGCGATAACTTCTTCAGAAGCAACGAATGTACCATCTACCCAAGCAGAGTCATTCACACGTGATGTAGTTATTTGGTCCACAAATTGAGTGCGGATAAATGGCATCAAGTTGCGATAGATGTCTGCAGCTTGGTCGTGACCACCGTTAGCCACAAGGGATACAGTAGATACCTTGTCTTGCAAAGCAGAAGCTCCAGTAGTATCTGAAAGATCCAACGCACGGCTGAGCCAGTCTAGAAGGTTTTTAACAGATCCAGGAATAGAGAAGTTGTAGACTGGTGAGAAGATCCAGATAGCATCTGCAGCTTGGACAGCTTCACGAGCAGCAGCAACAGGAGCTGGAGTTGGAACTTCCAAGTCTTGAGAAAAGACAGGGACATCTTTCCAATCTAAGTAGCTAACATTGGCTTTGCCTTCAAGGACTTTTTTAGCTGTTTCAGCCATTTGTTTGTTGAAGGAACCTTCACGTAGTGAGCCGACGATAAATAGAATATTTTTCATTTCTTATTCTCCTTTTCTTTACAAGTCATAGTATAGAATATTTATTACTAATTAGCAACAATTTAGCTCAAGTTTTTAAATTTTTTCAAAATCCGAATTAAATCTTCTTTATCTTCTTGGGTTAAAACAGAAAGAGCTTCCTTGACATAAGCGATATGTTCAGGATAAATAGCTTCAATTTGTTCCTTACCTTTGGGAGTTAATTCAATCAGGAAGGCTCGGCGATCCGAAGGATCGCAAACACGCGTAATCAGACCATCCCGCTCCATATTACGGATAATAACGGTCATGTTCCCTGAGGTTGCTAACATACGATCGGTCAAATCTTGAATTCGCATTTTACCCTTGGCATAAAGAGTATCGAGAACGGAGAATTGACTCGGGGTTAAACCATGATCCCGTGCCGCCTTTTGCTCCAAACAGCGAATGGAACGATCAGCCTTTCGGAAAACAATCATGGTTTTTAAATCTAAGACTTCTTTTTCAAATAATTCTTTCATGAACTTATTGTACCAAAAAAGAACTAATTAGTACAATTGAAACCAATCAAAACCAGTTTCATAACCTATAGCAATCCAAGGTAAAATGCTCTAACGAACGAGGGGATCCTTAATGTTAAAAGCATATCTGAAATAATGGTATAGAGATGACTTTTAACATTTGCGGCTGATGTCATTTAGTATCTGGATATCAATAACCAAAATTTTTGTTTTGACGACAAATGAGATAAATAAGCTTGTTAATAGTTGACATCTAAAAAACATTTGAATACAATGTATTAAAAGGAGGTGTTAAATATGGCAACCATGACATTACGTATCAATGATGAAGATTCTAACTTGATCAAGAACTATTTAAAAGTACACGGGTTAACCATCTCTGAGTTTGCACGCCAATCAATGTTAGAACGTATTGAGGATGAGTATGATTTAGCTATTTTACGCCAAGCTATGGAAGATGATGATGGGGTTAGAATATCGCATGAGGATTTGATGGCGGAGTTTGGGTTATGATTTACAAGCTAACCTACACGTCAAAAGCAGTTAAGCAGTTAAAGAAACTTGATCCCTTTACAAGAAATTCAATCTTATCATGGATTGACAACAATATTGCTCATACGGATAATCCACGCTTACACGGAAAAGGGTTGACGGCTAATCATTCAGTAGAGTGGCGATACCGTGTAGGAAATTATAGAATTTTGGCTCAAATATATGATGATGAAGTTGTCATTGAAATATTTTCGATAGGTCATCGTCGAGATATTTATTAAGGCCCCTCTAACCAATGTCTGGAAAATTCAAACATTGATTTAATTGGATTTCAACAGTCTAATTTGAGCAAAAGCCTGAGCTTTTATAGGTCTCCTTAAAACAAAACCGTATGGAATTCCATGCGGCTTTTATTTTGTCTTTGAAATACCTAAGGATCTCAATCGCGTAAGAAAATTAGGACAGAAATAGCTCAAAACAAGGTGACCAAGCTGGTAAAAGTCATCAAAGAATCAATGAAAAATGTAAAAATCTGTTTAATCAATTTGATTACGCAATAATCAGTACCAGTCTGTAAGGATTTGTAAATATGTGTAAAAATAGGCGATTTTGGTGTATAATGAGAAGGTGAAAAAAATAGTCTATTTAGAGCCCTATTTTCCCAAAGGGCAGTTTTTCCTTGGGATTTTTGCGGTCTTGTCGATCATCTGTTTTTCCAGCCTTTACCTGATTGATTTAGGAACCAAAACTCAGGATGTGCGCATGTCCAATGCCCAAATCCGTGCCCAGGAAGTGGCCGGTTTTAGGGAAATTGAAACTGTCGAAGTCTTTAATGGACAGGAATCCTATACAACGGTTTTCGGAAAAAATGCAGCGGGTCAAGAACAAGCGCTGATTCTGAACTCCAAACAAGAGCAAGTCGCCTTGGTTGACTTAAATCAGGGAGCTAGCCGCAGTGAAGCAGAAAATCTAGCTGCTGAAGCGGGAGCAGATTCCATTCAGGCAAGCCGCCTGGGTTATGATCAGGGAAAAGTTGTTTGGGAAGTTCGGTCAGGAACGACCTATTATCTGATTGATTTTCAAGAAAAGAAACTCGTAAAGAAGGAGGGAGCCTAGTGTTATCAGATCGTGTTAAATATATGGAAGAAAGTGCTACTTTAGCTGCGGATGCCAAGGCTAAAGAGTTAGCAGCGGCAGGACGAGATATTCTCTCTTTGACGTTGGGGGAACCGGATTTTACGACTCCCGAGACTATTGCCAAAGCAGCTAAGGAAGCCATTGATTCTGGGAAAGCTTCCTTTTATACCCCAGCTTCTGGCTTACCTGCTTTGAAAGAAGCCGTGCAGGGCTATATGTCTCAGTATTATGGCTATTCTGTTGATCCCTCTCAAGTGTTGGTGACCACTGGAGCCAAGATGGCTTTGGCAGCCTTTTTCTTCGCAGTTTTGAATCCAGGAGATCAAGTCATGATCCCAACTCCTTACTGGGTTTCTTATGCGGATCAAGTAGCCTTAGCTCAAGGGCAGGTAGTCTTTGTAGAGGGGAAGGAAGATCAGAACTTCAAAATTGGGGTCTCTCAATTAGAAGAATTGTGGAATGATCGTGTCAAGGTTCTACTCCTGAATAACCCTTCCAATCCAACCGGCAACCTTTATACAAGAGAGGAATTGGAAGCCATTGGCAACTGGGCCATCAAGCGTAAGGTGTTGATTTTAGCTGATGATATTTATAGTCGTCTGGTGTATAATCAGGCCGAGTTTGTTCCAATCTCTAGTCTTTCGCCAGAGATCCAGCAGCAAACAGTCGTCATTACAGGTGTTTCCAAGACCTATGCCATGACCGGCTGGCGGATTGGGTTTGCAGTTGGACCACAAGAACTGATTCAGGCCATGGGGAAACTAACCAGTCAATTGACCTCTAACCCTACGACTGTGGCCCAATATGCGGCGATTGCTGCTTTGACGGGGTCGCAAGAAGATGCTGAGAAGATGAGAGAAGCCTTTGAGGACCGTCTCAATACCATTTATCCGCTCTTGAATCAGGTCCCAGGTTTCCGTGTGTCTAAACCTGAGGGTGCCTTCTACTTTTTCCCAAATGTTAAGGAAGCTATGAAACGAAAAGGTTTTTCCAAGGTTTCAGACTTTACTAATGATATTTTGGAAACGATAGGGGTGGCCCTGGTTTCAGGAGATGCCTTTGGTAGTCCTCATCATGTTCGTTTGAGTTATGCGACAGATTTAGAGACTTTAAAAGAAGCGGTAAGACGCTTAGAACACTATATGAATTTGTAAAGGAACGTTTATGTCTAAAAAGTATGTATCCATCGTTGATGTGAAAGACCATGTGGGTCAAGAAGTAACAATTGGAGCTTGGGTTGCCAATAAATCCGGAAAAGGGAAAATTGCCTTTTTACAATTACGGGACGGTACGGCTTATTTCCAAGCTGTTGCCTTTAAACCAAATTTCCTTGAAACATTTGGTGAAGAGGAAGGGGCTGCTAAATTTGATACCATTAAAAAACTTAGCCAGGAAACCTCTGTTGAAGTTAAAGGAATTGTCAAAGAAGATGAGCGTTCTAAATTCGGTTATGAATTAGATATTACAGACCTAAAGGTCATTGGCCATTCTGTGGATTATCCAATCACCCCCAAAGAACATGGAACAGATTTCTTGATGGACCACCGTCATCTCTGGTTGCGTTCACGCAAGCAAATGGCTATCATGCAAATTCGGAATGCCATTATTTATGCGACGTATGAGTTCTTTGATCAAAACGGTTTTATTAAATTTGATAGCCCAATCCTGTCAGGAAATGCTGCGGAAGATTCTACGGAGTTGTTTGAAACAGACTACTTTGGCAATACGGCTTACTTGAGTCAGTCTGGACAGCTTTACCTTGAGGCTGGAGCCATGGCCCTGGGGCGTGTCTTTGACTTTGGGCCTGTTTTCCGGGCTGAAAAATCCAAAACACGTCGTCACTTGACAGAATTCTGGATGATGGATGCGGAGTATTCTTTCCTTTCACATGAAGAATCTCTGGACTTGCAAGAAGCCTATGTTAAAGCGTTGATTCAAGGTGTATTGGATCGTGCGCCACAGGCCTTAGAAATCTTAGAACGGGATGTTGATCTTCTAAAACGTTACATTGCTGAACCATTTAAACGGGTTAGCTATGATGAAGCGATTGACTTGCTTCAGGCTCATGAACAGGATGAAGATACAGATTATGAGCACTTGGAGCACGGAGATGACTTTGGTTCACCTCATGAAACTTGGATTTCAAACCACTTTGGGGTGCCAACCTTTGTGACCAATTATCCAGCAGCTATTAAAGCTTTCTATATGAAGCCAGTTCCTGGTAATCCAGAACGTGTTCTTTGTGCAGACTTGTTGGCACCAGAAGGATATGGCGAAATTATTGGGGGCTCTCTTCGTGAAGATGATTACGGTGCCCTTGTAGCTAAAATGGATGAGCTAGGTATGGATAAATCCGAATACGAATTCTACCTCGACCTTCGTAAATATGGTTCCGTGCCTCACGGTGGATTCGGTATCGGAATTGAACGGATGGTTACCTTTGTAGCTGGTACCAAGCATATTCGTGAAGCCATTCCATTCCCACGGATGCTGCATCGTTTGCGTCCATAAAGACGATTATACTCTTTTAGTTTATCTTTTATTACTGTGTTAGCTCCTCTTGCCATACTTCAGTACTGTCTGCGACTCGCTGCCTTGTACTAAAAGCAAACTAAAAGACTACACAACTGAAAGAGGCTGGGCTGAAGTCCAAGCCTCATTTTTCGAAAGTGGAGGTTGTTTGATGAAAGAGAAATTGCAACTGGTGGTAGTGACTGGAATGAGTGGAGCAGGGAAAACCGTGGCTATTCAATCCTTTGAAGATTTGGGTTATTTTACAATCGACAATATGCCCCCTGCCTTATTGCCAAAATTGTTGACCTTGGTCGATGGTTCTGTGGAACAAAAACGGATGGCACTGGTGATTGACATGCGAAGCCGTTCGTTTTTCAAGGACATTCAAGAGGTTTTGGATGAGCTGGAGGATCGGGAAGATTTAGATTTCAAAATTCTATTCTTGGATGCGGCCGACAAGGAGTTGGTTGCCCGCTATAAGGAAACACGCCGGAGTCATCCGCTGGCTGCCGATGGGCGTATCATGGATGGCATTAAGCGTGAGCGTGAGCTCTTGGCTCCCCTGAAGAGCATGAGCCAGAATGTTGTCGACACAACCGAATTAACGCCTCGGGAATTACGCAAGCTCCTAGCCCAACATTTTGCGGACCAAGATTTTGAACAAGCCTTCCGTGTGGAGGTTATGAGTTTTGGTTTTAAGTATGGCTTGCCGATGGATGCCGATCTAGCTTTTGATGTTCGCTTCCTCCCCAATCCCTATTACCAAGTAGAGTTGCGGAATCAAACTGGACTAGACCAACCGGTTTATGATTTTGTCATGGAACAACCAGAATCGGAAGATTTTTACCAGAACTTGCTCAACCTCTTGAACCCAATCTTGCCGGGTTACCAGAAGGAGGGCAAGTCCGTATTGACGATTGCGATCGGCTGTACGGGTGGACAACACCGCAGTGTCGCCTTCGCCCGTCGGTTAGCGGATGATTTGGCCAAAAATTGGAATGTCCGGGTCAGTCATCGGGACAAGGATAGAAGAAAGGAAACGGTTAACCGTTCATGAGAAAACAGCGAATTACAGTTATCGGAGGTGGGACTGGAATCTCGGTTATTCTGAATAGCCTCCGAAAACAAGACGTTGACATAACGGCTGTGGTCACGGTAGCCGATGATGGTGGGAGTTCTGGTAAACTCCGTGAGGATATGCAGCTGACCCCTCCTGGAGATCTACGCAATGTGCTTTTGGCTATGTCGGATATGCCCAAACTGTATGAAAAGATTTTCCAATACCGTTTTGCGGATGATGACGGTCCATTTGCGGGCCATCCCTTGGGGAATCTGATTATTGCAGGGATTGCAGAAATGCAAGGTTCTACCTACCATGCCATGCAACTCTTGACCAAGTTACTCCATACAACCGGAACCATTTATCCTTCTAGTGAACGGGCTTTGACCCTGCATGCGGTTTTTGACGATGGGACCGAGGTAGCGGGGGAAAGTCATATTGCCGAGCATGGAGGCATGATTGATCATGTCTACGTGACCAACACCTACGATGTTTCTAAACCCAAGGCTAGTCGCAATGTGGTGGAAGCCATTTTAGAAAGTGACATGGTTATTTTGGGTCCAGGTTCTCTTTTTACGTCTATCTTACCCAACATTATGATTGAAGAAATTGGTCAGGCCTTGAAGGATACCAAGGCGGAGATTGTCTATATCTGCAATATCATGACCCAAAAAGGGGAGACGGAGCATTTTACAGATGGACAGCATGTCCGGGTTCTTCACAAGCACTTGGGTCAAGCCTTTATTGATACCGTTTTAGTCAATGTCGACCAAGTGCCTCAAGACTACATGAATGACCACGAATTTGACGAGTACCTGGTTCAAGTTGAACACGATTTTGCGGACTTGGCTAGCCAGGTACCACGGGTTATTTCTTCTAATTTTCTCCTCTTAGAAAAAAAAGGAGCCTTCCACGATGGTGATTTAGTTGTGGAAGAGATCATGAAAATCACCAGTCACAAACACTAAAGAAAGGAGGGCGCTTTCATGAGTTTTACCAGTAAAATCAAGGAGGAAATACTCGCCCTCTCGGAGCGTCACCCGGCTGAATTAGCGGCCCTCATTAAACTTTCTGGAAGTTTGGGCTTGAGTCGGGAAGGTCTAACTCTCTCTGTTACGACTGAAAATGCCAAGGTGGCTCGTTTTATCTATGAATTTCTCTTGGAATGGTTTGATATAAAGTCGGATATCCGTCACCGTCAGAAAACCAATCTCCGCAAGAACCGAGTTTACACGGTATTTATGGATCATGGGGTCAAGGATTTGTTGGATATTTTAGGGCTTTCACCTGCTTTTTTTGAGCAGGAGACTGGTCTACCAGTTTCCATTATGGACCACGATGATGCGGCGCGTGCTTATTTACGTGGGGCCTTCCTTGCCAGTGGCAGTATGCGTGACCCAGATTCCGGTCAATACCAACTGGAGATCGCTTCCGTTTATGTGGATCATGCCCAAGATTTGCGGCAACTCATGCAGGATTTCCTTTTGGATGCTAAGGTGTTAGAAAGAAAAAGAGGGGCTATCACCTACATCCAGCGAGCGGAAGATTTAATGGACTTCCTCATCATTATTGGAGCCCTGGAAGCTATGGAACAACTGGGGGAAATCAAACTGATGCGGGAAACGCGCAACGATCTCAATCGGGCTACCAATGCAGAAACTGCCAATATTGCCCGAACTGTCAAAGCCAGCATGAAAACCATTAACAATATCAGTAAAATTATGGATCATGTAGGGCTGGAAAGCTTGAGCCCTGAACTGCAGGAAGTGGCCCGTTTTCGGATTGCCCATCCCGATTACTCCCTCCAAGAACTAGCTGATAGCCTTCCCACTCCACTCACCAAAAGTGGACTCAACCACCGATTGCGGAAGCTCAATAAAATTGCGGAGGAGATACCCGATTGAAAGTTGCTGTTATAGGAGATATTCATGGCAATCTCACTGGCCTAGAGGCAGTAGTAGCAGATGCTCAAGCCCTTGGGATTGAAGAGTACTGGCTTATGGGGGATGAGCTTATGCCAGGCCCCTCTCACCTGGAGATTCTTGAACGACTGGCTAGTCTCCCCTATACTGTCCGTCTTCGAGGGAATTGGGAGGATTCATATCTGCATGCCAGGGCTGGTCTCTATCCTCGGAAGACTCCTTTAGATTTGTTTGTCTATCGGCAGAGCCTACATTTGGATACCTTCTTGAATGATTCTCATCGCCAAGAAATTCAAAGCAGACCCATCTATCTTCATCGACAAGTTGGGCCTTTACGCTTTAATCTTTCTCATCACCTGCCCAAAAAGAATTGGGGTCGTGACCTGGTCCCACCTTTTGAACAAGCCGATTTGAAAGCCTTGTTTGCGGAAGATGAAGCAGATGTTGCCATCTTTGCCCATAGCCATGTTCAGGGTCTTCACTATACGAAAGAAGGTCAATTGGTTTTAAATCCTGGATCCGTTGGACAACCTTACTTCCCATGGGACACCTTGCGTCAAGACTTACGGGCCCAATATCTCTTACTCGATATTGATGATTCAGGTCTTGCCCAGATCGATTTTCGGAAGGTTGCTTACGATTTTGATCTGGAAATCAAACGGGCTTTAGATGCTCACATTCCTTATTTTGATTTTTACCAACATTTAATGAAAACAGGCATACGACTCAGTAATGATCCAGACTATCTGATTTCTTACCATCAAAAAATGGGCACGCAACAAGAAGTGGAAGATTATTTTGGAATCCAATTTTGACAGCTTTTGAATGTAAAACCTATTCATGATTATTTCTATTCCAACTAATAGTAAAAATAGTTAAACAGTGGGCACGAAATCCGGCTCCCTGTTGGTATTAGGAGGAAAAATCATGGTGAAAACGAAGAGGCAAAGGTTTTTGGCAAAACGGAAAGTCGTGAATGCCCAACACTGTCCCTCTGGGAAAGTGCCTTATCTGACAAAAATGGATGCTGAAATCGGTTTGCTGTATTCTAAACAGAGGTATGGAATCGACTTCAGCAAGGTCTACCATTGCAAGGATTGCCAAAAATGGCATTTGACAACCAGCATCCAGACCCTAGCTGGCTTTTCCTATTCTAAACATGGAAAAAGGAAAAAGAAAAAGTGAATGATATGTGGAAAGGACGAGCATGGAGAACCCAAAATATTCGGATCTCTATACGGTTATCTTGAGGATCTTAAAGGATGGAGAGATCCATTCGAAAAAAGAACTGAAACAAGCAGTGATAGAAGACTTTAAACTGGATTTAGAAGCTCAGCAGGCCCTGTTGGCTAGTGGTAACCAAACAATTTTGGATTCCCGGGTGGGCTGGGCGACCACCTATCTAAAGAAAGCACTTGTGATCTCTAGTCCCGATCGCGGTCGGTTTCAAATCACTCAAAGAGGAACGGATTTATTAGCGAAATTTGATGAAATCAATGAAATGGTGTTGCTCTCCTTTCCTGAATTTAAGACTTTTAAACAAAGTCGCCCTTCAAAAGGGAGCCCTTCGGACACTGGAGTTGCAATTAAGGATACTTCTCCACGAGAAGTCTTGGAGCAGGCATATCAAGAATACAACCAGACATTAAAAGAAGAGCTTCTAGCGGAGCTTTACCGTATGGATCCTTATCGATTTGAACGACTTGTGCTTGAACTATTGGTCAAGATGGGGTATGGCATTCCTGGCCCAACAGGAAATTGGCAGAAAGCCTCCAATGATGAGGGAATTGATGGGATTATTAGTGGTGATCCACTTGGTTTTGAATCAATCTATATCCAAGCTAAACGCTATCAGGAGAGGAATAAAGTTGGAAGAAAGGAACTCCAGTCTTTTGTTGGGGCCTTAGCTGGACATGGGGCCAAAAAAGGCCTCTTTATAACGACTTCATCCTACACAAAAGGCGCCATTGAATTCGCAGAAAAAAATCTAAATGCCAAAATTGTTCTTGTAGATGGTTCTTCTTTAGCTCAGTTTATGATTGACCATGATCTTGGTGTTTCAATTGAAAATACTTTTCATTTAAAGAAGTTAGATAGTGACTTCTTTGAAGATTAAAAACTCCCCTGATTTTGTGTGGTCAGGGGAGTCTTCATTTTACATACTTGTGGAGTGTTTGGGTTGGACTTTTTGTTTGGGATCGATGAAATGTACTGCGTTATTGATAGCAGTAGGGGCTTCTCCGAATCCTGTTGCAATCATAGCTGCCTTACCAGGATAGGTGCAGCAATCTCCGATGGCATAGATACCAGGACGGTTGGTTTCGAGCTTAGTATTGACTACGATTTTATTTCGCTCAAGCTCTAAGTCCCACTCCTTGAGATTTCCGATTGATGATTTAAATCCATAGTTCACAAAAATGTGATCAACCTCGATGGGGTGAGTTTCTTTACTTTTGCTGTGGGCTACATGCAAGTGGGTGGCTTTGCCATCTTTTCCTTCAAGTCCGTATGGGATATAAGGGGTCTTGATTTGGACCTGGGAGGCCTTGAGGTTGGTGACGGAATGTTCCAGGGCTCGGAAGTTGTCTCGGCGATGGATGAGGGTTGTGTCCGCAATTTTTTCAAAGGCCAAAGCCCAGTCGACTGCAGAATCTCCACCTCCAAGAATGGCTACTTTTTTATCCTTGAATTGCTCCATACTTTGAACATGGTAGTGAACATTGTCAAAATTCTCTGCACCTTCAATATCTAAAGGACGAGCTTTAAAGGCTCCGCCACCCATGGCGATAATGACCGTTTTTGACAGATGTTCTGCTTTGCTTGTGACAAGTCGATAGTAATCAGTCTCGTGTTCTATTTCCAATAAGGTTTCGCCTAAACAGATTTCAGTTTCAAATGTACTCAGTTGGGCGATCAGGTTCTCCGTTAAACCTTGTCCTGTGATGGAGGGAAAACCTGGTAGATCGAGAATGGTTTTTTCGGGGTAGAGGATGGCTGGTTGCCCTCCTAGCTGTTCTAAGGAATCAATGAGTTTGACTTTGGCTTCTCGGAGGTTGGCATAGAAGGCAGCAAAGAGGCCTACGGGGCCACCGCCAATAATGGTAATGTCATAAATCTCAGACATGAGATCTCCTTTTTCTTTATTTCTACGGGTTCTTTTTTTATTTTAACAAAAAATGAAAAGAAATACTCTTTCTAAAACAAGACACCAATCATCTGTTGTTTTAAAATTCTTTGAGCAAAAAAGCACCTCTAAATGGAGATGCAATTCGCAATCGGGGCCCTTGAGCTTGCCCGAAAGCTATTTCTTATGTATCTCCATACTACTTGTAATAGTTTGTTTTGTCAATTTAAACCATAGTGTTTGAGAAAAAAGTTGGATTATCCCATATTGTCAGCTGGTTCTTTTTGAGTTGTCTGAAGTTATGGATACCACCAACGAGAGGTTGGGAAGAGGCATTTGGTAAGTGGGGTGTGTAATTGGAGGAAGACAAATGAAAGTTTTTGACTGAAATTGATTGACATTGAAAATTTTTAGAGTATAATAGTTTTTGTAATCGATTTCATAAGGAGGAAGTCTTATTCTAAAAGAAGAACGTCATCATCGAATTCGTGAAGAATTAAGAGGTCAAGGCTTTGTCAGTTTAGACTTTCTGCAAGAGTTATTGCAAACGTCAGAATCGACCATTCGGCGTGATTTGGCTGAGCTGGAAAGTCAAGGCTTGTTGAAACGGGTTCATGGTGGGGCTGAACACCTCCGCTTTCTTTCCAAGGAAGAAAGTATGCAGGAGAAAGCCATCAAGCATGTTCCTGAAAAGCAAGCGATTGCTAACGGTGCTTTAAAGCAGGTCCTAGATGGAGAAACGATTTTTTTGGATGCTGGGACAACGACTGCCTTTTTAATTGAAGGCTTGGCTCAAAAATCCATTCGGGTAGTGACCAATTCGATTCACCATGCTGCTCGCTTGGTTGATTTACATGTGCCGACCCTGATGATCGGGGGGCAGATTAAAGAGACGACTGATGCTTGTATCGGCGCGTCGGCTTTGGAACAGGTTCAAGCTTTGAATTTTGATCGAGCTTTCGTGGGAATGAATGGGTTAGACCAAGATTGGTTCTACACACCAGACCCTGAAGAAGCAGCGCTTAAAAAGGCTGTCCTTCAGAATACATCAAAGGTCTATGTCTTGGTAGATCCTTCCAAATACTATCAGACTGCTTTTGTAAAAGTTGCAGGAGTTGAGACAGCAACCATCGTGACGTCAGAGTCAAACTCTTCTCTCGTGAAACGATTAGTAGAGAAAACAGAGGTACTTGAAGTATGATTTATACAGTAACACTCAATCCCTCCATTGATTTTATTGTCCGTCTGGATCAACTGGATCTTGGTCACGTTAATCGTATGCAATCGGATGATAAATTTGCGGGTGGTAAGGGAATTAATGTGAGTCGGGTCCTTCAACGTTTGGGGAAAACCAACAAAGCCACCGGTTTTATTGGAGGTTTTACAGGTCGTTTTATCACAGATGTTTTAGACCAGGAAGGAATTGCTCATAGCTTTATCCAAGTAGCTGGGGATACACGGATAAATGTCAAGGTAAAAGCGGATCAGGAAACAGAAATCAATGGTCCTGGTCCAGACATTGATACGGATTCCTTGGAAGACTTAAAAGCACTGTTATCTAGCGTATCTGCAGACGACACGGTCGTATTTGCAGGGTCTAGCCCAGCCAATCTTGGCAATGCCATTTACAAAGATTTGGTCGCCCTTACCCGAGAGACCGGTGCAGAAGTTGTCTGCGATTTTGAAGGTCAGACTCTGATTGATTCGCTGGACCATCAACCCCTTTTGGTTAAACCCAATAATCATGAATTGGGAGCCATTTATGGGAAGGAGTTGAAGGATTTAGATGAAATTCAAGAATATGCTGGAAGACTCATTCAGGCAGGGGCTCAGCATGTGATTATTTCGATGGCTGGTGACGGAGCCTTGCTGGTAACTGCTGATGAAGCTTACTTCGCCAAGCCTATCAAAGGAGTGGTGAAAAATTCTGTGGGAGCAGGAGATTCAATGGTTGCTGGCTTTACGGGTGCTTATGCGGAAACCGGAGATGCCCTGGAAGCCTTCAAATGGGGGGTGGCCTGTGGTACAGCTACAACTTTCTCAGATGATTTAGCAAGTGCCGCCTATATTCAAGAAATGTACCAACAAGTGGAGGTAGAAAAAAGATGAAAATTCAAGATTTATTGAAGCCAGAAGTGATGCTGCTGGATTTGCAAGCGCAAAGCAAGGAAGCAGCGATTGATGAAATGATTCAGTCCTTGGTGGATCATGGATATGTTACGGATTTCCAAGTTTTCAAAGACGGCATTATGGCCCGTGAAGCGCAAACGTCAACAGGTCTTGGAGACGGTATTGCCATGCCGCATAGTAAAAATGCAGCTGTGAAAGAGGCGGTTGTTCTTTTTGCCAAGTCTGCTGCTGGTTTGGACTATGAAAGTCTGGATGGTCAGCCAACCAATCTTTTCTTCATGATTGCGGCTCCAGAAGGTGCTAACGACACTCACTTAGCTGCTCTTGCTGATTTGTCTAAATATTTGTTGCAAGATGGATTTGCAGAACAGTTGCGTCAGGTATCTAGTCCTGAACAAGTGCTAGCCCTCTTCGATGAAAAAGAAGAAGCGGATGCAGCACCAGTGGCTGAAGTTGATCAAGATGCAGATTTCTTGGTTGCGGTAACCGCTTGTACAACTGGTATTGCACACACTTACATGGCTCAAGAAGCGTTGCAAAAACAAGCTGCGGAGATGGGCATTGGTATTAAAGTTGAAACCAATGGTGCCAGTGGAGTTGGAAATGCTTTGACAGCTGATGACATTGCGCGTGCTAAGGGAGTCATCATTGCTGCAGATAAGGCTGTTGAAATGGCTCGTTTTGCCGGCAAACCACTTGTTAACCGTCCTGTTGCAGATGGTATTCGTAAAACGGAAGAATTGATTCAGTTGGCCTTGGACCCAGCAACTCCTGTCTATGAAGCTAGTCCAGAAGCGACTCCTTCAGCTGCCTCCTCTGGTGGTTCGAACCTCTACAAACACTTGATGAGTGGGGTTAGTCAGATGTTGCCATTTGTGATCGGTGGTGGGATTCTGATTGCCTTGGCCTTCCTATTTGACCAAATGTTGGGTGTACCTCAAGATCAATTGGCTAGCCTTGGTTCTTACCATCAAATTTCTGCCATATTTAAGGAAATCGGTGGAGCAGCCTTTGGCTTCATGCTTCCAGTTTTGGCTGGTTATATTGCTTATTCCATTGCGGAAAAACCTGGCTTGGCAGCCGGATTTGTGGCGGGTGCTTTGGCATCCTCAGGTGCGGCTTGGGGCCACGTTCCCTTCGCTGCTGGCGGAGAGGCTAGCCTAGCCCTAAGCGGAGTTTCCTCAGGTTTCCTTGGAGCTTTGGTCGGTGGATTCTTGGCTGGTTACGTTGTAAACTTCTTGAAAAAAACCTTGGCCAACTTGCCACGTTCCTTGGAAGGAATCAAGTCTATTCTGCTTTTCCCACTTTTGGGAATTGGTTTGACTGGCTTCCTGATGCTCTTTGTCAATATTCCTATGGCGGCGATTAACACTGGTCTGAACAATTTCTTGGAAGGCTTATCAGGCAGCTCAGCGGTCCTTGTAGGGCTTGTGGTTGGTGGTATGATGGCCATCGATATGGGTGGACCATTCAATAAGGCTGCATACATCTTCGGTACGGGTACCTTGGCAGCAAGTGTTGCAACAGGCGGTTCCGTAGTGATGGCTGCTGTCATGGCAGGTGGTATGGTTCCACCATTGGCCATCTTTGTGGCTACCTTGCTCTTTAAAAATAAATTTAGTGAGGAAGAACGCAACTCTGGTTTGACCAATATTATCATGGGTCTATCCTTTATTACAGAAGGTGCCATTCCATTTGCGGCAGCTGATCCAGCACGCGCTATTCCAAGCTTCGTGGCCGGTTCAGCTCTTGCTGGAGGATTAGTTGGTCTTGCAGGAATTAAGCTAATGGCACCTCATGGAGGAATCTTCGTCGTTGCCCTTACTTCAAACCCATTCCTTTACCTTGTCTTTATCCTTATCGGAGCAGTGGTTTCCGGTTTCCTATATGGATACTTGAAAAAAACAAATTAAAAATGGGAAAATGGCTTTTCTGAAAAGAAAGGTCATTTTTTCATATATAGAAAACATAATATTGAAAAGTGTCTATAAATTTGAGATAACCAAGACAAATGAAAGCCCAAGTGCTATAATAGAACTAGCATTTTTGTAAGGAGAAAAGTCCATGGAATTAGTTCGTGATAAAATTTTTGTAAGTCAATACCATTATGATGCTCGTAACTTTGAATGGGAGAAGGAAAATGGTGCTCCTGAGACAAAGATTGACGTTAATTTCCAGCTCATTAGTCGTGATGAAGCGAGTCAAAAAACCTCTATGGTTGTCATTGTGAGTTTTATGGTTGTTTTCGATACCTTTGTAATTAGTGGAGTTATTTCTCAAACCAATCATGTACAGGACCGTTTTATCAATGAACCGAATGAATTGGAACATGCTGAAGTTCAACAATTGGCAGAACCGAGTCTTGGAATGTTGAACCGCCTGACTTATGAAGTAACAGAAATTGCCTTGGATATGCCAGGCATTAATTTGGAGTTTTAAAAAATGATGAAAGTTGCAGTGATTACCGATGCGTCTGCCTATTTAACAGGTTTGACAGATGCAAAGAATTTGTTTGTTCTAGATATTCCAGTCCTCATTGATGGGGAGACTTATTTAGAAGGCAAAAATCTGACTGCGGAAGAATTTTATGAAAAAATGGCAGCTTCTAAAGAGCTGCCAAAAACTAGTCAACCAAGTTTAGCAGAGCTGGAAGTTCTCTTGCAGCAATTGGAGTTGGATGGTTATACCCATGTGCTAGGACTCTTTCTCTCAAGTGGGATTTCAGGTTTTTACCAAAATATCCAATTCTTGAAAGAGGAGTTTTCCAATTTGGAAATTGCCTTTCCAGATACTAAAATTACCAGTGCCCCACTTGGACTTATGGTTAAAACGGCTTTGGAAGCTTTTGAAGCTGGGCAAGATTTTCCTACGGTTCTTGAAAACATTGAAAGACAAATTGATGGGGTTCAGGCTTATATCTTGGTTGATGACCTCAATCATTTGGTCAAAGGTGGTCGTTTGTCAAACGGAGCCGCTCTCTTAGGCAGCCTTCTCAGCATCAAGCCGATTCTCTATTTTACAGATGAAGGTAAGATTGAAGTTTTCGAGAAGGTAAGGACTGAGAAGAAAGCAATGAAGCGCCTCTGTGATTTGGTCAGCCAGGAAGTTAAGGGTGAGGACTATTATGTCGCAGTTATCCATTCTGACTGTGAGGAGAAGGCTCTACAGATTCAAGCTCTGCTTCAGGAAGCTGGTGTACCAGGTGAAATTCCTTTGGTAACCTTTGGAAGCATCATCGGGACTCATCTAGGAGCAGGCAGTGTAGCTGTTGGATTTCTACCTCGTGTATGCTGAGAGTGGGGCAGTTGATAAGGTTGTTTTCTGGACTCAAAAAGTCAATTCCTGACTCCTTGAGCTGTTTAACTGAATCAACCACTGTGTCAATGTGATTTCACTAACTAAAATAGAAAGGTTGAGACTTTTGTCTTAGCCTCGCATTTATGGAAGTATTTTATGAAATTAACAAGTTTGCCTTCTGAATTTCAGAAGGCTTTACCTATATTAAGCAAAATTCAAGAGGCTGGTTTTCAAGCCTATTTTGTAGGTGGTTGCGTACGAGATGTGCTTTTGGATCATCCAATCCATGACGTGGATATCGCCTCTTCGGCTTATCCCCAAGAGATTAAAGAACTTTTTGAACGGACAGTAGATGTCGGTATTGAACACGGAACGGTCTTGGTTTTAGAGGGTGGTCAGGAGTATGAAATCACCACTTTCCGGACAGAAGAAGAGTACGTGGATTATCGTAGACCTAGTCAGGTTCATTTTGTGCGCTCTTTGGAAGAAGATTTGAAGCGGCGGGATTTTACCATCAATGCCTTGGCCCTGGATGCCGAAGGAAATTTGGTTGATCTTTTTCATGGTTTAGAGGACTTGGAGACAGAGTTGATTCGTGCTGTCGGTTTAGCACAGGAACGTTTTCAAGAAGACGCTTTACGAATCATGCGCGGTTTCCGTTTCCAAGCTTCTTTAGACTTTGATTTGGAGGCGGAGACCTTTCAAGCCATGATTGCTGGTGCCCCCCTACTTGAGAAAATTGCCATCGAGCGTATCTTTATTGAATTTGAAAAACTGCTCCTTGCCAATTCTTGGGCAAGAGGGCTTTCATCTCTTCTTGCCGCAAAAGCCTATCACTATTTGCCAGGTTTTGCATCGGAGTCTCAAGCCCTTTTTTCTTTTTTGGAAAAAATCAGGTCTGATTTCAGTTTCACCAGTTCGGCACAGGCTTGGGCGGCCATGCTGTATCACTTTGAAAATAAGCAAGTAGCTCCTATTTTAAAGGCATGGAAGACTTCTAGGGATTTCCAAAAACAAGTTTTGGAAATGGTCGAGATCCTCAGGAAACGTGAACAAGGACTTCTGTCCGCTTGGGATTGTTACTCCTATCAAGAAGAACTCCTCTATCAGGCTGAAGAGCTGCGAGCTGCTATGAAGATGGAAACCAATTCTCAGTATTTAGCAGATACCATAGCTGGCTTAACCATTCGAGATAAACAGGAAATCGTCGTCACTGGTAGGACCCTGATTCAGGAAGAAGGGTTCCAACCAGGCCCTCAAATGGGACACGTATTAAAAGAAGTTGAGTTGGCGATTGTCAAGGGAGAATTAACAAATGAAAAAGGGGCTATCCTAGCCTTTGTAAAGGAGCGACTGCATGACTGATTATATTGTGGAGGGACTGACCAAGTCGGTGGCAGATAAGGTCTTGTTTCGGGATCTATCTTTCATTATTCATCCACAGGATAGGATTGGCTTGATTGGTTTAAATGGAACTGGGAAATCAACCTTGTTAGATGTGCTAGCCGGTGTAGCAGGCTATGATGGGGATCGCAGTCCATTCCAGACCAAAACGGATTATGAGATTGCCTATCTGACACAGGAACCGGATTTCCAAGCGGGTGCTAGTATTTTAGATACAGTGCTTTCTAGTCGTCCCAAGGAGATTGCTTTATTGAAGGACTATCAAAACCTGATGGAAACCTACGAGGAGTCTAAGCAGGACAGACTGGATCAACTGGTTGCACAATTGGAAGCACAGGATGTTTGGGGGCTGGAAAGTCAAGCCAAGACCATTCTCTCTAAATTAGGGATGGAGAATCTGCAGACATCTGTGGATGACTTGTCCGGAGGACAGCGCCGCCGGGTACAGTTGGCACAGGTACTCTTGCGGAAGGCAGACTTATTACTGCTAGACGAGCCAACCAACCACTTGGATATTGATATGGTCGATTGGTTGGCTAATTACCTGACCAGTAATAACAGCACCGTTTGCTTTATTACTCACGATCGTTATTTTTTAGATCAAGTCTCTAATCGCATTTTTGAATTGGATCAAGGAAGGCTTGCGGAATACCAAGGAAATTACCAGGATTATGTAGCTCAAAAGGCTGACGAAGAAGAACGAGCGGCGAGTATGCAACACAAGCGTCAACAGCTCTATAAACAAGAGCTTTCTTGGATGCGTCGGCAGCCTCAGGCACGCGCTACGAAACAGGAAGCCCGCATCAAACGATTTGAAAGTCTGAAAAAAGATATGGCTGCTTATCAGACTAAGGATTCATTAGAAATCCAGTTTGAAACCAGTCGGATTGGAAAAAAGGTTCTGGAATTTAAGGACCTGAGTTTTGGATATGAGCAAAAACTGCTCTTTCAAAACTTCAACCTTCTCATTCAAAATCGGGATCGAATTGGGATTGTTGGGGACAATGGAGTTGGAAAATCCAGTCTTTTAAACCTGATTGACGGGCAGCTAGAACCAAGTGACGGTGAACTGATTCGTGGGGAAACAGGTAAAATCGCCTACTTCTCCCAATCTGCAGAAGATCTGGATGAGTCCATGCGGATGATTGAGTATCTGAGTCAGGTCGCAAGCGAAGCGAAGACTTCCAGTGGGAGTGTTAGTATTTCGGAACTCTTGGAACAATTTCTCTTTCCTCGTTCCAGTCATGGTACGCTAATTGGAAAATTATCTGGAGGAGAGAAGAAGCGGCTTTACCTGTTAAAATTACTCATTCAGCAACCGAATGTTCTTTTGTTGGATGAGCCAACCAATGATTTAGACATTGCGACCTTGACGGTTTTAGAGGCCTTTCTTCAACACTTTGCCGGCCCCATTTTAACAGTCAGCCATGACCGTTACTTCTTAGACAAGGTTTCAACAAAACTTTTGGCCTTTGAAGATGGGCAGATTCGTGAGTATTTTGGAAACTATACAGATTATCTGGATGAAAAGAAGTTCAGACAAGAACTCGTTCAAAAGCAGGAATCCCAGACCAAGTCTAGCAAGCCACGAGAACGTGCACAAACCAAGCGGATGACTTACCAGGAACAGCAGGAATGGAAAGAAATTGAAGCAAAAATTGAAAAATTGGAAACCAGAATCGAAGAAGTTGAAAATCAAATGCAGGAAAATGCCAGTGACTACGGGGCCTTAGCTCCTCTTCAATCCGAGCTGGACCAATTAAATGAAGACCTGCTTTATCAGTATGAACGCTATGAATATCTCTCTTCTTTTGAATAAGCTTGAAGTCGCTAGTAGATCTAGCGGCTTTTTTAGGTTGTGAAAGCAAGCAGGATACCAGTTTAAAGTGGTATCTTACTCAAAATACCACAGTACCAGTCTTATTTTGAAGTTTTTACTTGTTTAAAGTACCAGTAAAATCCTTGTGAAAATGCAGGGAATAAGGATATAATATACATAAGGAAAGGAGAAATCATGAAAAAGAATTTGTCCATGCCCTTACATACGCAACTAACGGATCAATTGATGGAAGCGATTAGAGAAATGCGTATTCACGAAAAGCTCAGCTCAGAACGCGAACTCTGCAACCAGTTTCATGTCAGTCGAACCACAGTTCGAAAATCACTAGCAGAATTGGAAGATCTGGGCTACATCTATCGTAAACATGGTCAGGGAACTTTTGTTTCAGGATTATGGAAGCGCAAACAAAATCTTCTGGATTCCTATAATTTTAACCAGCATATGGTGAATTTGGGGAAACAGCCCTCTGATCAGATTGAATATTTTGAACTGGTTCAGGCCCACAAGAAAGTGGCAACTTACCTTCATATTGAAGAACAAGATTTGGTATACAAAATCAAACGCCTCCGACTAGCAGATGGTGAGGCTATGATGTTTGAAACATCCTATCTACCAGCTCATCTTTTTCCGAACTTGACCAAGGAGCGGATCCAGGAAAAGGGGCTTTATAAAACCCTGGAAGAGGACTACGGCCAACGAATCGTTTACGCGGATGAACTCTTCTCAGCCGGTCAGATTGGTGAAAATGTCACCCAATATCTGAATCAGCCGATCTCAACTCCCTGCCTCAATATTCGACGCGAAACCTTTAACCAGGAACGCAAAATCATTGAATTGACCTTTACTACCGCTCGAAGTGACCAATTTTCCTATAAAGTTCGCCACTTCAACACCTATTTGGAATAGGAGGATCTTATGTTCCAAAAAACAAAAGAAGAACTCGAAAAACTCGGTGCCTGGATTACCACCTCTGAAATTAAGCAGGAGCCTGAACTTTGGCAAGAGTTATGGGATTCTTATGAAAAACAAGAAAAGCAGCTGCAAAACTTCTTAGCAGGGCTACTCGATCAACATAAACGGTTACGTGTTATCTTCACGGGAGCGGGAACGTCTGCCTATGTTGGCGATACCATTCTGCCCTACTTGAAAGAAGTAGCCAATGAAGATCAACTTGATCTACAGGCGGTCCCTTCTACCCACCTTGTCTCAAATCCAAGACAATATTTTAAAGAGGACGTACCAACTCTCTTGGTATCTTTCGCTCGTTCCGGAAATAGCCCAGAAAGTATTGGAGCTGTTGAAGCAGGGCAATTCCTGGTAAAGGATTTTTACCAGCTAACCATTACTTGTGCCCCTGAAGGACAATTGGCTCAACGTGCACAAGGTGACAGCCACAACTATCTCTTCCTTATGCCAGAACGATCCAACGATCAAGGATTTGCGATGACCGGTAGTTTCACCTGTATGACCTTAGCCAGCTTACTGGTATTTGATCCAAGTTCCTTGGATGTCAAAAAAGACTACGTACAACAAGTGATTGCTTTGGGACAACGTGCATTCGGTTTTGAAAGCGTTTTAGAAGGAATCGTAAAAAAACCATTCACACGCCTCGTCTACCTTGGATCAGGTGCTCATGCAGGTATGGGACGAGAAGCTCAGTTGAAAATTTTGGAATTAACAGCGGGTCGTATTGCAACGGGCTTTGATTCTTCACTTGGTTTCCGACACGGTCCTAAATCATTTGTCGACAAAAACACCGTTATCTTTACCTTCGTTTCTAACGATCCATACACACGCTTGTATGACAGAGACATTCTGCTAGAATTAGCAGGAGATCAACAAGCACTCGAGGTAGTTGCAGTGGAAGTCGGAGCGGTTGAAGAGTTTGATGGAACGCACTTGACCTTTGATAAGGTTCACTCCAACTTACCAGATGCTTATCTTGCAGTGGCCTTTGTGTTGGTGGGGCAAATCTTTGCCTTGCACGCTTCCATTAAGGTTGGTAACCTACCGGATACGCCATCCCCTACCGGCACCGTAAATCGGGTGGTCAAGGGAGTGACTCTCTATCCCTTAGAAAATAAATAAAAGGAGATTCTTATGTCTAGTTTTCGACCAAGTTCTACAAAAGTAGAAGCTCTCAAACGTTTAGCCGATCAAGAGGGGGTTTTTGGTGCCCTAGCCATTGACCAACGTGGCGCCCTCCAACGGATGTTATCTCAGGGTGGACAATCACTAGGATCTGAAGGAGTTATGCATTTTAAGGAATTGGTTAGTCAAGAATTGACACCTTATGCTTCCTCCATTCTCTTAGATCCTGAGTACGGCCTTCCCGCTTCACGCGTACGAGCTGAAGAGGCGGGTTTACTCTTAGCTTATGAAAAAACGGGATATGATGCCAGTGAACCAGGCCGTTTTCCGGACCTGATTGATGACCTTTCCGTTTTGCGAATCAAGGAAGCTGGTGGAGACGCGGTAAAACTTCTCCTTTATTATGATGTAGATGAAGATGCGGCCATTAATGAGCGCAAACATGCCTTTGTCGAGCGTGTGGGAAGTGAGTGTTTGGCGGAGGATATTCCTCTTTTCTTAGAGCTCTTAACTTATGATGCTCAGTTAGACGATGTGACTGGTCCCGAGTTTGCTAAGTTGAAACCACACAAAGTCAATGAAGCGATGCGTGAGTTTTCAAAAGATCGCTATAAAGTTGATGTTCTCAAAGTGGAAGTTCCTGTCAACATGAACTTTGTAGAGGGCTTTAACCAAGATGAAGCGGTTTATAGCGAGGAAGAAGCACAAGCAGCATTCCAAGATCAAGCACAGGCGAGTCACCTTCCATTTATCTTCCTAAGTGCAGGTGTTTCTGCCAAATTGTTCCAAGATACCTTGGTCTTTGCCAAGGAAGCCGGCTCTAATTTCAATGGTGTCTTATGTGGGCGGGCTACTTGGAAAGATGCAGTTGGTATCTATGCGCAGGATGGAGAAGAAGCTTGTCGTGAGTGGCTACGTTCTCAGGGGCGGCAAAATATTGAAGAGCTCAATGCTGTTTTAAAGGATACAGCACAGGCTTGGACAGAAAAATTTTCAGAAAACTAACAAACTAATATATTGACATGATTTGAAGAAAAAGCTAGAATGAAAGTAGGAAAACGCTTTCTGTCTAGTGAGGGAAGAAATATGGAAACATTTTCAGTAGCCCAGGATTTTCTCCTTAATGGAGAACCCTTCCAGATTCTATCGGGAGCTATCCATTACTTTCGTATCCCACGTGAAGAATGGTATCACTCTCTATACAATCTTAAAGCTCTTGGATTTAATACGGTTGAGACTTATGTTCCCTGGAATCTCCATGAATCCAAGGAAGGAGTCTTCAATTTTGAAGGTCAGAATGACCTGGGTGCCTTTCTTGATTTGGCTCAGGAAATTGGTCTCTATGCCTTGATTCGGCCCTCTCCCTATATTTGTGCAGAATGGGAGTTTGGTGGCTTACCAGCTTGGCTTCTGACCAAAAACATACGAATTCGTTCCAGTGATTCGCAGTTCCTAACTTACGTAAAACGCTATTACCAACAATTAGGTCCAATTTTAGCCTCTCGGCAGCTGAATCGTGGGGGGAATATCCTCATGTTTCAAGTGGAAAATGAATATGGATCGTTTGGGGAAGATAAGGACTATCTCAGAAGCTTAAAAAGGCTAATGGAAAAGCAAGGCTGGGATATGCCCTACTTTACCTCAGATGGAGCTTGGTTAGCTACGCTTAAGGCTGGAACACTACTAGAAGAAGGTGTTTTACCGACCGGAAACTTTGGCTCAAAGGCTGAGGAGAATTTTAAAAATCTACAGAACTACATGAAGGAAAATAGTTTTGAAGGCCCTCTCATGTGTATGGAGTTTTGGTTGGGTTGGTTTAATCGTTGGAAAGAGCCGATTATACAACGTGATCCTCAAGAGACTGTCACTGCGATTATGGAAACCATTCAACGTGGTAGCATTAACCTTTATATGTTTCACGGTGGAACCAACTTTGGCTTTATGAACGGGACTTCAGCGCGTGGAAATACCGATTTACCTCAGGTAACCTCCTATGATTATGATGCCATTCTAGATGAAGTGGGGAATCCAACGGAGAAATATTACCTTTTACAGGAAGCACTTGGCCAGTGGAATCCAGATTTGGAACAGACGGAACCTTTGGTAAAACCTCTGATGGAGAGCAGGGTTATCCAGCGGAAACGCAGTGTATCGCTTTGGTCTACTTTGGATCAGTTGACATCCAGTAAAAAATCCCTGTATCCAATGACCATGGAAGAACTTGGACAAGCAACAGGTTATACTCTCTATCGGAAACAAGTCGCTTATGATGGTTACCCGCAATACTATCGCTTGGTCGATGTGAGGGATAGGGCTCAAGTGTTCATTAACCAAATCCCTGTTGTGATTCAAAATCAAGATACCATTGGTGAATCCTTTGAATTTCATTCGCAGGAGCAGATGGACCGCTTGGATATCTTGATTGAAAACCAAGGACGGGTTAACTATGGACACAAGTTACTAGCTCCGACCCAAGAAAAAGGCATCCGAACCGGAGTCATTAAGGATCTTCACTTTTTGGCCGGATGGGAACAGTATCCGTTATCCTTTGACAACAAGATGTTACAAAAGGTGGATTTTGATGGCAATTGGGAAGAGGGTCAGCCTGGATTTCATGAATTTGAATTTGAGCTAGAGGAACCTCTTTCTTGTCACATCGATGTAAGCGGTTTCGGCAAGGGTTTTATTTCTGTTAACGGTCACAATCTGGGGCGTTTTTGGGAGGTGGGGCCCTACCTTAGCCTCTATTTACCAGCAGCTTTTCTAAAAAAAGGGAACAATACCTTGCTTCTATTTGAAAGTGAGGGTGTTATAAAAGACAATATTCAACTCGGACCCAAACCGATTATCAAAGAAGGTTTGGAAGCGCAAAAGGAGGAAAACTAATGGCAATTATCGCAACTCGAATCGATGGACGTTTGATCCACGGACAAGTAGCTAATCTTTGGGCATCGAAATTAAACATTTCTCGTATCATGGTGATTGATGACGAAGTTGCTCAAAATGACATTGAAAAAGCAGGATTGAAATTGGCAGTCCCACCTGGGGTTCGTCTTAGTATCTTACCAGTTGCTAAAGCAGCAGCTAATATCAATGCTGGGAAATATGACTCTCAACGTTTGATGATTGTAGCCCGTAAACCAGACCGTTTCTTAGAATTGGTTGAAAATGGTGTTCCACTTGAGGAGCTTAACGTTGGGAATATGTCTCAAAGTGACGAAACTCGCTCAGTTACGCGGAGTGTCAATGTCACTGATAAAGATGTTGAAGACTTTAAACAATTGCACGCTAAAGGAGTTAAATTGTACCATCAAATGGTTCCAAACGATGGGGCAGAAGACTTCATGGCCTTGCTAAACAAATAGTAGATAGGAGGAATCACTTATGATTCAATGGTGGCAAATCTTACTTCTAACCCTCTATGCGGGTTACCAAATCTTGGATGAATTGACCATTGTGTCTTCAGCGGGATCACCTGTATTTGCAGGTTTTATGGCTGGTTTAATTATGGGTGATCTGCAAACGGGTCTCTTCATCGGTGGATCACTTCAATTGACCGTTTTGGGAGTCGGAACTTTCGGGGGTGCTTCCCGTATCGATGCCAACTCAGGGACTGTTCTTGCAACTGCCTTCTCAGTTGCCCTTAAGATGGATCCATTATTGGCAATTTCAACCATTGCCGTACCCGTTGCAGCTTTGATGGTACAGACTGACGTTCTGGGTCGTTTCATGACCACCTACTTTGCTCACCGGATTGACAAACATGTTGAAGATTTCAACTATAGAGGTATTGAGGTGAACTACCTACTCGGTGCAGTTCCTTGGGCTCTCTCTCGTGCTCTTCCGGTCTTCTTAGCTCTTACTTTTGGAGCTGGAGCGGTTCAGTCAACAGTAGACTTTTTGGAAACTTCCCTTCCTTGGTTGACTAAAGGGTTGACTGTAGCAGGTGGAGCTCTTCCAGGTGTCGGATTTGCAATCTTGCTTCGTTACCTTCCAGTTAAGAAACACTTCCCTTATTTGATTGGTGGTTTCGTCATCACTGCCCTTTTGACCACTCTCTTTGGATACACCTCAACTTTGGGTGGAGCAGTAGCTGGTTTGTCTGAAGACTTTACTGCGAAATTTAACGGACTATCCATTTTGGGAATTGCCTTGATCGGTTTTGCTATCGCCTCTATTCACTACAAGAAACTCATTGAAGCACCAAAAGTAGTGGCAGCAGCCGACCCGAGCGACACAGAGGAGATTGAAGATGATGAAATCTAAATACCAATTAACCAAAGAAGATTTTAACCAAATTAATAAACGGAGTTTGTTCACCTTCCAATTAGGTTGGAACTATGAACGGATGCAGGCGTCTGGTTACCTCTATATGATTCTTCCACAATTGCGGAAGATGTATGGAGATGGTACTGAAGAGCTTAAGCAAATGATGAAAACTCATACCCAGTTCTTTAATACATCCAACTTCTTCCACACCATTGTAACCGGTATTGATATTGCTTTGGAAGAAAAAGAAGGAATTGCTTCTAAAGATGCTGTCTCTGGTATTAAAACCGCTTTGATGGGACCATTCGCAGCGATCGGGGATGCAATCTTTGCAGCTATCATTCCAGCCATCATGGGTGCGATTGCAGCTAACATGGCGATTGAAGGAAATCCAATTGGGGTTTTCCTATGGGTTGCCGTTTCGATGGCTATCAACGTCTTCCGTTGGAAACAATTGGAAATTGCCTATAAAGAAGGGGTATCCCTTGTGACAACCATGCAGTCACACTTGGAAGCCTTGACTGATGCGGCTTCAGTGCTAGGGATCTTCATGGTTGGTGCTCTTATCGCAACCATGATCAATGTTAAAATTGCTGCCGTTCCTGAAGTATTTGGCGTTCAATTGGACATTCAAAATTACCTTGATATGATCATGCCACGGATGGTACCAGCCTTGATTGCTGGTGGAGTTTACTGGCTTCTTGGTAAAAAAGGAATGTCTTCAACAAAGGCTATCTTTATCGTCATTGCTATCATTGTTGCCCTATCAGCACTTGGACAAGCGATTGGTATGGATATCCTAACTAAATAGAAAATGAGGTCCCTATGGAAAAACAATTAATTTTGGTCAGTCATGGTCATTTCGCTACAGAGTTGAAAAAAAGTACGGAAATGATTATGGGACCACAGGACAATATTCATGCGGTTGGACTCTTGGAGAGCGAGGGACCAGAAGACTTTCAAGCGAAAGTTGAAGCCATATTGGCAGCACATGAGGGAGATGAATTCGTTATCTTTGCAGATTTGCAAGGCGGAACCCCTTGTAATGTTGTCAGCCGCATGGTATTGGAAGGTGCCTCACTTGATATCTTCGCAGGCATGAACATGCCCATGGTCATTGCTTATCTCAACTATTTGTGGACTGGACAGGAAGCAGACTTTGTTGAGAAGGCACGGCAGAATACCCTACACGTCAATTCCCTCTTATTTGGAGAGGACGATGATGATTTAGATGAGTAATGCTTATCCTAGATTGAGAAGGTAAGTCTTCTCCAAATCGTAGGAAAACATGGGCAGAAAGCTGATTTCTCAAGGTTTGTGGAAACTGGGAACCCGAACCTTAGAGAATCAGCTTTTTGTTTTTCCATTGAAGATAATGTAGAGTCTTTTAGTTTATCTTTTATTACTGTGTTAGCTCGTCTTGCCGTACTTCAGTACTGTCTGCGACTCGCTGCCTTGTACTAAAAACAAACTAAAAGACTATAATGCCGATGGTCTCAACCTGGAGACCACAGTTCTCCCTTTTATCCTTCGAGGAATTCGTCTCATTGGCATTGATTCTGTTGCCCTTGACCAAAAGAAACGGCAAGAAATATGGTCACTACTGGCCAATGAGTGGAAAATTTCAGGGAATGTGGCGGTTACAATGGTGAAGTTGGAGGCGGTTGTTGAGGTTGCCCAAGAACTTAAGGCTGGACGGCATTTGGGACGGACGATTGTAGAGATTTCTTGACAAGAATATTGGAAATCTATATAGTAGAAACAGACATAAGGAAAGGAGCCTGGTTGATGAATCAAGGCAGTAAATGGGGAGTGATGACTTCGGCTTTTATCTCCATATCAGTAGGGATTTTTCTATTTTTAAACCTAAGGACCAACCTCATGGCCATCTCCTGGCTCCTATCCGTTTCGGTACTGTTCAACGGAATCGCCGGTTTATATTTCTACCGAGGATTGCCGAGTCTGGCAAAGTCTCTTTGGTTGTTACTGGCTGCGGGATTAGAAATCTTAATCGGGGCTTATCTGCTACTTGGTGGATTTCTCAACCTTCCCGTCCTCATTCCAACGATCTTAGGAATTTGGCTGGTGGTGCTTTCTCTGATTCGCTTTGGTCAAGCCCTAGGTCTGCGCAAGGAAGTTCCTATTCTGACTAACTATTTATTTTGGTCCAGTATGCTAGGGGTTGTTTTAGGTTTCTTTCTGATCAACCACCCTATGGTTGGAGGTGGTGTTGCAGCCCTTTTAGTTGCCTCTGCCTTTGTTTATGCGGGTTTGGTACAATTGATGAAAGTTTTGAATAGTTAAAGTTGCTGGGGTCTCCCAGCTTTTTAAAGGGAAAAATGATGAAAAATCAGGTATTGGTTCGTCAAATTATGGATGATGCTATGAACCATGAGTATACGAAACAAGGAATAGCTCCACTATTTCAAGTGCCAGCGTCTGCCAAGGTCGTACTCATTGGCCAAGCTCCTGGAATAAGGGCGCAAGAGAGTCAGATCTTGTTTCATGATCCGAGTGGGGATCGGCTCCGACAATGGATGGGGGTTGATACTGATTGGTTTTATAATTCTGGACAATTAGCAATTTTACCCATGGATTTTTATTTTCCGGGAAAAGGAAAAAGTGGAGATTTACCACCCCGAAAAGGTTTTGCCGAAAAATGGCATCCTCTCTGCTTGAAGCATTTAAAAGAAGTAGAGTTAACTATTTTAATGGGTACGTATGCTCAAAAATGCTATCTAGGAGGGCAAGACGGGGCAAGCTTAACGGAGACGGTTCGAAACTACTCGGATTACCTCCCCAGCTTTTTTCCAATAATTCATCCATCTCCCCGGAATAATATCTGGCTTAAAAAGCATCCTTGGTTTGAAGCAGAAGTCATCCCAGACTTGCAAAAAAGGATCCGTGTAATCATAGCTTGTGACCAATAAAGCAAACGTTTTCCTCTTTTCATAAAGGGCGTTTTTTGGTATACTGATTCTAGTAGAAAAATCGAAGGAGTTCGAAAAATGGAGAAGAAAATTATTGGAATTGACCTAGGTGGAACATCCGTTAAATTTGCAATTTTGACCCAGGCGGGTGAGATTCAAGAAAAATGGTCGATCAAAACCAACATCCTTGATGAGGGTAGCCATATTGTAGATGATATGATCGCTTCCATTCAACACCGTTTGGAACTCTTGAACTTAAGTGCTGAAAATTTCCTTGGAATCGGGATGGGATCTCCAGGCGTTGTTGATCCTAAAGCGGGTACTGTTGTAGGTGCATATAATCTGAACTGGAAAACGCTGCAGCCTGTCAAAGAACAGATGGAAGCAGGCCTCGGCATACCATTCTTTATCGATAACGACGCCAACGTAGCAGCCCTTGGAGAACAATGGGTAGGTGCCGGAAGCAATGATCCAGATGTAGTCTTTATGACTCTTGGTACTGGTGTTGGTGGTGGTGTCATTGCTGATGGAAATCTGATTCATGGAGTCGCAGGTGCCGGTGGAGAATTGGGACATATTGTTGTCGATTTTGATCAACCAATTATGTGTACCTGTGGGAAACCGGGTTGTTTGGAAACCGTTGCTTCTGCGACTGGTATTGTCAACCTGACTCGTCGTTATGCAGATGAGTACGCTGGAGATGCTCGTTTAAAACAATTAATCGATGATGGGGATGATGTAACGGCTAAACTTGTTTTCGACCTAGCTAAAGAAGGGGATGAGTTGGCCTTGATTGTTTACCGTAATTTCTCTCGTTACCTTGGAATAGCTTGTGCCAACATTGCTAGCATTCTAAACCCATCTACAATTGTTATCGGTGGAGGGGTTTCTGCAGCTGGAGAATTCCTTTTGAAAGGTGTAGAAGAAGTCTTCAAAGCGAATGCCTTCCCACAAGTAGCGAGTTCCACCAAATTGTCCTTGGCTCAATTAGGCAATGACGCAGGTGTCATTGGTGCTGCTTCATTGGTTCGCCAATAATAAAAAAGAGAGTGAGTCAGAACGATTTTTACAAATAAAATCGTTCGTCGTCTCACTCTCTTCTATCTTAAAAAGGAAATAGGCAATGACACGCGCAGACAAAATTTTTAAAAGCAATATTCGGAAAATCTTAGATGAAGGTGTGATGAGCGAACTGGCTAGGCCTCAGTACAAGGATGGACGAACTGCCCATTCAAAATACATCACTGGTTCCTTTGCCGAATATGATTTAGCTAAGGGGGATTTTCCCATTACCAGTCTCCGACCAATTCCAATTAAATCAGCGATTAAAGAGATTTTATGGATTTACCAAGATCAATCCAATAATCTAGACCTTTTA
Organism: Streptococcus sp. NLN64; assembly: GCF_015831295.1. NCBI lineage: Bacteria > Bacillati > Bacillota > Bacilli > Lactobacillales > Streptococcaceae > Streptococcus > Streptococcus sp. NLN64. Next base: position 28,415 of record NZ_JADXDQ010000002.1, on the reverse strand, counting down.
AATGAAAAATATGGCGTTCGCTACTGGAATGATTGGGAAGTTGGGGATACCGGGACAATCGGGCAGCGATATGGGGCTGTTGTAAAAGAGCACCGAATCATAGACCGTATCTTAGAACAGCTAGCAGAAAACCCTTGGAATCGCCGGAATGTCATTTCGCTATGGGATTACCAGGCTTTTGACCAGACAGAAGGTCTTTTACCTTGTGCTTTTCAAACCATGTTTGATGTTCGTCGGGTAGGGGAAGATCTCTATTTGGATGCTACTTTAACACAGCGTTCCAATGATATGCTGGTGGCCCATCATATTAATGCCATGCAGTATGTTGCCTTGCAAATGATGATTGCCAAGCATTTTGGTTGGAAGGTCGGTAAATTCTTTTACTTTGTCAACAACCTGCATATTTATGATAATCAGTTTGAACAAGCAGAAGAGCTACTGCGTCGTACGGCCCCTGAACAGACTCCACACTTAGTTTTGAATGTCCCAGATGGAACGAATTTTTATGATATTAGGATTGAGGATTTTGAATTGGTCGGTTATGATCCAGTTCAACCACAATTGAAATTTGATTTAGCAATATGATTAATTTTAAAAAATATGGAATCGAAATGTGGCCTGAAGAGAAAATTCAGGCCTTTCGGTTGGCCTTGCTGACTTGGTATGACCAAGAAAAAAGAGATTTGCCCTGGAGGGAAAATACAGACCCTTATCGCATCTGGGTTTCGGAAATTATGTTGCAACAAACTCGTGTCGATACTGTTATCCCTTATTTTCATCGCTTCTTGAAGACTTTTCCAACTATCCAAGATTTAGCTGCTGCGGAAGAAGAGCTTCTGTTAAAAACTTGGGAAGGTTTAGGCTATTACTCCCGCGTTCGAAATATGCAGATTGCAGCTCAAACCATGGTAGAGGACTATCACGGAAAATTCCCTGAGACTATTGAAGAGATTCGAAAACTAAAAGGGATTGGTCCCTATACTGCAGGTGCCATAGCAAGTATCGCTTTTAACTTACCGGAACCTGCTGTGGATGGTAATGTTATGCGAGTGTTGGCGCGGCTTTTTGAAGTTGATTTGGACATTGGAAATCCAAGTAATCGGAAGGTTTTTCAGGCTATGATGGAGGTTTTGATTGACCCTAAAAGACCTGGTGATTTTAACCAAGCTTTGATGGATTTGGGATCAGATATTGAAGCACCAGTTAATCCAAGACCAGAAGACAGTCCTGTTAAAGAATTTTCAGCAGCCTACAAACATGGAACCATGGACAAATATCCTATTAAAGCACCCAAGAAAAAACCAATTTCCATTTATTTGAAGGCCTTTGTTCTACAAAATCAAGAGGGAAAATTTCTTCTTGAAAAAAATGACCATAGTAAACTTTTGGCAGGTTTTTGGCATTTCCCCTTGTTGGAAGTAGAAGAAGAACAAGAATTGAACTTATTCAATCCCGTATCTGAAGGAAATGACGTTTTAGATGCACGTACAAGACTGGAGGCTGATTATCCTTTCGCTATTGACTGGGAAGAGATCACTTTGCCACAAGTAAAACATGTCTTTAGCCACCGCAAATGGCATGTTGACATCCTGCTAGGTCACGTGCGAGGGAATCCAGACGTACCGGAAGGTAGCCTCTGGGTTTCTGTAGAGGATTTCAGTTCCTATCCCTTTGCGAGACCTCAGCAAAAAATTTGGGAAATAGTCGAAAGCAATCTCAAAGCAACATAAAAAGGGTTCCAAGTCCACATTAACTGTGGATTTGAAACTCTTTTTCTTATATACTCTTTTAGTTTATCTTTTATTACTGTGTTAGCTCGTCTTGCCGTACTTTAGTACTGCCTGCGACTCGCTGCCTTGTACTAAAAGCAAACTAAAAGACTATAGCATTTTCCCGTGAACATCCCAACCTTTTTCTTCTGTTTCCTTAATTGCTTGGATACGACGGAAACCTACGGCATGGTCAGCCATGAAATTGGAGTATTTGAGCCAGAATCCGTCTTTATGATTATCGACTGATCGGATGAACTCATCAAAATCCACTTTTGAATACAGATTTTTACCCGCTGAGAGAACCATCATGGAACGCTTACCTTCAGGTGCATAGTAGTAACCACATCGGTCAGCTGTCCATTCTTGGGCACGTGTAAGGGATTTCTCTAAGAAGAGCATTTTAGCTACAGGTTGAAGAATAGTCCGCCAAGCAGAGACGTGCCCACATTTGATATGTCCAAGTTCATGTGCAAGAATAAAGGCAATGCCTTCAAAATCATTTTCCTTATAGGCGATGTCCATTAAATCAGAATACAGGACTACATAGCCTTTGTGAAGTTGGCATTTGGATGCAAAAGCATTCAAGGTTCCGTCACCATTTTTAAGGTAAAGACGCGGAATTTCTGCCATGACACCTTTTCCATTTCCAAAGCCCATTTCTTTTGCTAATCCAACATAGACTTGGTAGATTTCAGGAAATTGCTTTTCAGTAATTTCAACACCATTGGTAATTTCTTTCCAATAATGGTGTCTGAAAATGACAATGACCGCTAAAAATGGGGATAGCGCACCAATTAAAATAGGCACGGCCCAATCTTCCAGTGGTGATTCTAGGACAAAAACACTCACGAATACAGCTATCCAAGCAAGGATAGTCAGTACGATACATAAGACAATCATCGGCATTTCCGCTCGATGACGAAGCTCTTTAACAGTTATATTTTGTTTCATATTTCCCTCCGTTCCCTACTATACAAGAAGAGATTAAAATCGTCAATCTGTTTTTTTGAATTTTACGGAAATAGATCATTCGAAAGTGATAATGTCTTAAGTGAATCGACTATGAAAATGTCCTCTATGTTACTATAAAAAACGAGCTGCTGTAAAATTAGAGATATTCTTACGTCATGTAAGCAAGAAAAAGCCCTTGGAGTGTAAACTCTAGGGCTTTTAAGCTTATTTAATAAAAGCGTTAATCTCAGCTTCAATAGCAGTGATTTTTGCTTCAGCGTCTTCATTGGATTGGCCAACGACTGCTAGGTAGAATTTAATTTTTGGTTCGGTACCTGAAGGACGAACTGCAATCCAAGATCCGTCTTCCAAGGTATATTTGAGAACATCACTTGGAGGTGTTGTAAGAGCAGTAACTTGACCTTGTGCATCTATTGCGGTTAATTCTTTGAAGTCTTCGGTTAGAACAACTGGGCTTTGGTTGAAGCTGCTTGGAGCTTGTTCACGGAATTTACCCATGATGGCTTTAATGTGAGCAGCTCCGTCGACACCAGAGAGGGTAACAGAGATTGTTTTCTCAGCATAGTAGCCGTATTCTTTGTAGATTTCTTCGATTCCATCTGCTAGGGTTAAGCCACGGGAACGGAAGTAGGCAGCGATTTCAGCTACGATGAGAACGGCTTGAATGGCATCTTTATCACGAACAAACGGTTTGATGAGGTAACCGAAGCTTTCTTCAAATCCAAAGAGGTAGGTGTGGCTACCAGTATCTTCAAATTCTTGAATCTTTTCAGCAATAAATTTGAATCCGGTCAAGACATTGAACATGGTAGCGCCATAGCTTTCGGCAATTTTTGTCACCAAGTCTGTGGACACAATGGATTTAGCCAAGGCCGCATTGCTTGGAAGGGTGCCAGCAGATTTGTGCGCTTCCAAGATATATTTAGCGATGAGGGCACCGATTTGGTTACCAGAAAGGTTTTTATAGGAACCGTCCGCTTGCAAGACTTCAACACCAAGACGGTCTGCATCTGGGTCTGTTGCAATCAATACATCCGCACCCACTTCACGTCCCAATTCTTCCGCCAGGGCAAATGCTGCTTGACTTTCAGGGTTTGGAGATTTAACAGTAGAGAAGTCTGGGTCAGCTGTTAGCTGGCTTTCAACTAATTGTACGGAATCAAATCCTGCTTGGGCAAGGGCCCGACGAGCCAACATTTCACCAGTTCCGTGAAGTGGGGTATAGACTATCTTCATGTCTTTACCATACTCTTCAATCAATTTAGGATTGATGGTAACTGTTTGAACTTCCTTGAGGTATTCTGCATCGACTGCTTCCCCAATAATTTCAATGAGATTGCTTTCTTGAGCAGCTTCTGCATCTGCAACTTCAATGCTAAACGGATCTGAGATTTCACGGATGAAATCGGTCAGGGCATCTGCATCTGCTGGTGGCATTTGTCCACCATCTTCTCCATATACCTTGTAACCGTTGAAAGGTGCAGGGTTGTGTGATGCGGTGATCATGATACCCGCAAAGGCGTTGAGGTGGCGAACTGCGAAGGACAATTCCGGAGTTGGACGAAGGCTTTCAAAAACATAAGATTTGATGCCATGCTGGGCCAGAACAGCGGCAGATTCCATCGCAAACTCAGGAGAGAAGTGACGGCTATCATAGGCAATGGCTACACCACGCGCCTTGAATTCTTCCCCTTTGCTTTCAATCAGACGAGCTAAACCTTCTGTTGCCTGTCGCACAACAAAGATATTGATGCGGTTCGTACCAGCTCCGATAATACCACGCATACCCGCAGTACCGAACTCTAGATTGGTATAAAAGGCATCTTCTTTTTGCTTGTCATCCATAGCTTCCAATTCTTCGCGGAGGTAAGCTGGAAGGTTTTCTTGTTCAAGCCAGTTTTGGTAAGATTCTAAATAGGTCATACTATAATCTCCTTTTGTTGTATTCGGAATCGCTTACATTATAGCACTTTTTTAATTTTTTTTCAAAATAGGAAAAGCAGCTGCTGTGATAAATCCTGCTAGTGCCATTTCCGCTAAAGAGTTGGTTGTGAGAATGGCGGCTAAGAAAGTTTGCAAGTTCCCTTGGTAAATTGACGGAAATAGCAAGAAAATTCCTGAAAGTACAAAGAAGGTATTGGTTAAGGAACCAAGAACACCCGCTAGCCCCAATCCCAAACGGTTGGGAATCCAGCGATAGATAAAGGAAGGGAAGAGACCAATCAGGATGCGAGGGACAAAAGCAATCATCAAAGATGCCCAGCTTCCATTCTCAACAAAGGGGGTAAAGAGATAACTTGTGGGTTGAATAAAGAGGGTATTGTTGATCATGGAGATAAGGCCCATAAAAAATCCAAGAATCATTCCGGTTTTAGGACCATAGCGAATGGAACCGATAATGACAGGGATATGAATCAAGGTCGGGCGGATGACAAAGGGTAGGATATTGAAGATAAGCCCGCTGAGCCATTGAATCACCAGCATGGCAGCTAGGAAAATGGCGAGAACGGCAGTTGTATTTGATCTACGCAAGGTCAAGAATCTCCTTTACACTTTCTAAAATAGCTGGAATTTCGGCCAGAGCACCGACACCGCGATCTCCACAGGCTAGAATAGATTCTCGAGGCGAGACAAGTTGGTAACCGTAGTCATGTAAGGTCTCAAGATTCTTTTGGGTTGCCGGATGCAGGTACATATTGGTGTTCATGGCCGGAGCCAGCAACTTTGGAGTCGTAGGCGGCAGGGCCAAGGCTGTAGCTGTTACGATGTTATCTGCAAGACCATTGGCTAATTTAGCCAGGGCATTGGCTGAAGCAGGGGCAACGAGGAATAGGTCTGTTTCCTTAGCTAATTGAATATGATTGACCTTGGCTGGATCTGGTTCCTCCATGGTGTCCAAATGGACAGGATGTTTGGAAAGAACTTGCAAAGTTAAGGGTGTTATGAAGGCTTGTGCAGATTCAGTCATCAGCACATGAACCTGGTGACCATATTTGCCTAATTGACTAACTAAATCAGCGGCTTTATAGGCGGAGATGCTGCCGGTCACGGCTAAAGTTATGGTGGCCATGGTTAGGAATCCTTTCTAATATATTCTTTTAGTTTATCTTTTGTTGCTGTGTTAACTCGTCTTGCCGTACTTCAGTACTGTCTACGACTCGTTGCCTTGTACTAAAAGTAAACTAAAAGACTATAATTTTCATTGACTTTCAAAATCAAACATTGTCAAGCCTCTTCGATGAACTTTTTGAGTGCGTGCCTTGCACGCCTTATCGATAATATTCAACAGGTCTCCCAGACCAGTTAAACGAACTTCATTGGCTTTCTCGTCATTTTTTTAAAATTCGTCAAGTGTTCTGATTTTGAATGTTGTTAAGTATGAAATCAAGTAGTTTCTGAGCGATTTCTTGCTTGGTTTTGGCTTGCTCAATGGAATCAGGCCCCACTAAAAAGGCTGGGTGCTGGTCTTGGTCAATCTGGGAAAGATCGTTGGCGACAATCAAGTCGGCTCGGTTTTTCTCCAAGGAGGCCCGTGCCACAGAAATCAGTTCCTCTGGATTGACAGAAACCAGTAGTTTGAAACCGATCAAGCGTAGGTCGGGATTCCAGTCCTTTACTTTTTGAATGAGTTTAGGCGTTTTCTCCAAGAAAATCACTTGATGGTCAGCTTCGGATGAATGTTTTCCTTCTTTTTGGTCTGACTCCAAAAAACGTTGAAGATTATCTGCTTCTTGAATTTTTTCCAAAGGGACCATCTGCAGAGGACGATAGTCTGAAACAGCCATGCTATGAATAAGAACCTGATGCTGGGGAACCTGGTCTTGAAGGGCTCCTTCTAGGTCCTTGGTTGTTTGAATAAGAATTTGCTGGAGCTTTGGATGTGCTGAAGGCTTGACAGCGTTTTGCGTTGTTAGTAACGTTACTGAAAAACCAGCTTCCAAAAAAGCTTGGGCAATCTGAGCCCCTAAGCGACCAGTCGATTGATTGGTAATGGCCCGAACCTGATCGATAGGCTCGCTCGTTCCGCCGGATGTGATTAAAATTTTCATATGCTCATTATACACCTTTTACTGTATAATGAGGAGTGAAGAGGAGGATTGCTCATGAAAACGGATATTCAAATTGCACAAGAAAGTTTCTTGAAACCGATCACAGAGATTGCAGCTAGCCTAGGTTTAGAGGCTCAATCAATTGAACAATATGGTCCCTATAAGGGAAAAATTTCCTATGAAACACTTTCCCGTTTGAAAAAAGAAAAGGCTGGTAAATTGATACTGGTGACAGCCATCAATCCGACTCCAGCTGGAGAAGGGAAATCAACTGTAACCATTGGACTGGCAGATAGCCTGACAGCTGCAGGTCATAAAACCATGATTGCACTCCGAGAGCCGTCCCTCGGTCCAGTCATGGGCTTGAAAGGAGGAGCAGCGGGTGGGGGATACGCTCAAGTATTACCCATGGAGGATATTAACCTCCATTTCACGGGGGATATGCATGCCTTGACCTCTGCTCATAATACCTTATCAGCTCTGATTGATAACCACCTTCATCAGGGGAATGACTTAGACTTGGATCCAAGTCGCATTGTTTGGAAGCGTGTCCTAGATATCAATGATCGGAGCTTGCGTCAGATTGTGATTGGACTGGGAGGTCCTATCAATGGCCAGCCAAGAGAAGATGGCTTTGACATTACCGTTGCCAGTGAGATGATGGCCATTCTTTGTTTGGCGCGTGATCTTCAAGATTTGGAACAGCGATTAGCCAATATTTTAATTGGTTATAAACGAGACGGGAGTCCTGTCTTTGTGAAGGATTTGGGGGTTGAAGGGGCTTTAACCCTTTTGCTAAAGGACGCTTTAAAGCCAAATTTGGTCCAAACCATTTATGGTACTCCAGCTCTTGTTCATGGAGGTCCTTTCGCCAATATTGCCCACGGATGTAATTCGGTGGTGGCTACGGAAACTGCCCTGTCTTTGGCGGATATTACTGTAACAGAAGCTGGATTTGGAGCTGATTTAGGGGCTGAAAAATTCTTAGACATCAAGGTTCCCCATCTACGGAAGGCTCCAGATGCAATTGTGGTTGTTGCTACCATTCGGGCCCTTAAGATGCATGGTGGTCTATCTAAACAGGAATTGACCCAGGAAGATTTGCCAGCCCTGAAAGCAGGATTTGCCAATCTCCAGCATCACGTTCAGACGCTGGCCTCAACTAGGAAACCTGTTGTTGTTGCTCTCAATCGCTTCTCTGGAGATACCAATGCAGAGTTGGATCTAATGAAGCGCCTCTGCCTAGAAGCCTCCATCCCTCTTGCCCTCACAGAAGTTTGGGAAAAAGGGCCTCAAGGAGGCCAAGAGTTGGTTGAAGTCCTTTTACCTTACTTGTCAGAAGAAAGGAGCTTTACCCCTTATTACGACCGTCAGGGAAGTTTTATGGAAAAAATTGAATCGTTAGTTCAAAAGGCTTATGGAGCACAAGGTGTGGACCTAGCTCCTAAAGCGGTCAAGCAACTGAAGGAATTCCAGCTTCAGGGCTGGGATCACTTCCCTATTTGCATGGCTAAAACACCTTATTCCCTATCAGATGATCCAAGCCTAGGAGGACGACCTCAAGACTTTCGAATTACCATCCGTGAATTTCAGGTCCGTCACGGTGCAGGATTTATCGTGGCCTTGGCTGGAAGTGTCTTAACGATGCCAGGCCTACCTAAGCAGCCAGCAGCATTGAAAATGGGCTTGGATGAGGACGGTAACGTTTTCGGTCTTTTCTAGAAAGTTTTCGGTCTTTTCTAGAAAGAACGTTTTCGGTCTTTTCTAGAAAGAACGTTTTCGGTCTTTTCTAGAAAGTTGACAAAACGGTTTCAATTTGCTAGAATGAAACCATGCGATGAGTCGATTTGTAACGGTAACGTTGCACATTGAAGCAGAGGAGGTCATATCGCAGGAGCGGACCTTGATGAGTTGTGTGAACCGGCTCATCACACGGAAGTGCCTTTCGGATCCCTCCTCTTTTTGAGTGAGGGATTTTTTGTAAGGAAATGGAGGAATCATATGCAAGTCATTAAACGTGATGGACAAGTAACCGAATTTAACCCAGAGAAAATCTACCAGGCTATCTTAAAAGCAGCCCAATCTGTTTTTGTCTTGGACGACTCTTTGCGGCAAAATTTAGCACAGGTAACCAAGAAAGTGGTTATGGATTTGGAAGAAGCCAAGGTTGAAAAAGCAACGATTAGTATGATTCAGTCCATGGTTGAAAATCGTCTTTTAGATGCAGGTTACATTAACATTGCTGAGCATTATATTTCCTACCGATTGCAGCGGGATTTAGAGCGAAATGGCTATGAAGACCGCATCAGTGTGCACCTTAAATTTGAACAATTAAAATAAAAGGACTTGATTTCTAGCAGTTATTAGCGTAAAATGAAATTGCTTACATAGAATAAACCAAGGCAAAGGGGCCTGATTCCAATCGCGATGAAGCGATACAATTTGGAACGGGTTCCCCTTGCCTTTTTTAGGAGTAAACGATGAAAAAAATAATGTTTATCGGGCCAGTTGGTGTGGGGAAAACGAGTTTAACCCAACGCCTGCATGGCTTGGACTTGGATTACCAAAAAACTCAGGTGGTTCAATATCATGAAGATATTATTGATACACCGGGCGAATTTCTTCAACACCGACAGTATTATAATGCTTTAAATGTAACAGCAATGCAGGCGGATGTGATTGGCTTGATGCTGGATGCTAGCAAGGAAGAACAGTTTTTCCCACAAGGTTTTTCCAATTTATTTACCAAGGAGATGATCGGCCTGATTACCAAAATGGATCTGAGTGAAGAGGGGCAAGCTATGGACTGGGCCCATCGTCAGCTCCACGAGGCGGGGTGCCAAAGAGTTTTTGAACTTTCAGCAGTAGACGATCGCGGTTTAACGGACCTTTTAGAATTTTTACAGGAGGAATAGGATGCAATTATATACAAAAACAGGTGATAAGGGCCTTACAAAATTAGTGGGTGGGCAAAGTGTTGCCAAAGATTCGGAACGGGTGCAGGCGTATGGGACGATTGATGAATTGAATTCTTGGATTGGTTACTTGATGTGTGATCTGAGTCAAGAGGATGTGCTCCGTGAAGAATTATTGGAGCTGCAGCATTATTTGTTTGATTGTGGATCTGATTTATCTACCCCACAGGGTGTTTATCCATATAAAGTGGACCAAAGTCTTGTGGATTGGATTGAGTCAAAAATTGACCTTTATGCCCCCATCCCCCCTGATTTAGAAACCTTTATTCTACCGGGTGGCCATCCACTGGCTGCTTCCTTACATGTCGCTCGGACGATTGCCCGTCGAGCAGAACGTCATATTGTAGCGGCTATGTGGTCTACGGATATTAACCAAGAGGTGTTGATTTTTGTAAACCGCTTATCCGATTACTTTTTTGCCCTTGCTCGTTTTGTCAATTACCAAATGGGAGTAAAAGACATTCCTTATGAACGCGGAAGTAAGGTTTTTCATGCCATTACAAAGGAAGATGTGGAACGTTGGTCCAAAAAAGCATAGGAAAAGAGGTCGCTTGGCGACCTCTAGTTTTGTTTTCTGAAAGCTTGGCTACGCCATTGTAGTCATTCACTAAGCATCCTCGATTAGTATGAGCTTCCAAAAGCCTTGAACTGCTATAAGCAGTTGGACAAAGTCCAAGAAATGAATGGTACTAATCGTAGAATGAAAATGAATCTTATTCATGAGGCCGAAGCTTTACATCGAAACCCGACTTCTACTAAAACTTAGATTCAAAGATCTGACTTAAAGCTAGGCTTATCACAGTGGCGGGACCGTGTTGGATTTACACCAAACTTCCATGAGTCTAAGAGTACATTATCAATTTCTTCTGACTTAAGTGTACCTTTTTTATGAGAAAAAAGCAAGGGAAAAGGAAAGCGATTCCAAAAAAAGATCATATTTGAAAACAGTAATTTCATATTCTTGTTTTGTAAGCGTTTTTGTGCTAAACTATTTGTGAAGTACAATGGTGTACATAGAAACCAATCAAGCAATGAAGCTGCAGAAGAGGCGACAACGGTGATGTTTAGTCTTTTCGTGTGGCTTATTTTTGTACAAAAGGAGAAACTATGTATAGGATTCATTACAAAACAGAACTGGTAATTGGAACCAATGCGTTAGAGGAATTAAGAAGCTTTCAAAATCAGGGAATTTTGATGGTAGCGGATCCTTTTTTAGAAAAGACGGGGCAGTTGGAGTATGTGAAAAACCACCTGGATTCTTCGAATCGAGTAACTGTTTTTACGGAAGTTTGTCCCGACCCCCCTATTGAAGTGATTGTAGCTGGGATTCAGTCTAGCCAGGAGCAAACGATCGACATTATTTTAGCGATCGGTGGTGGTTCTGCCTTGGATGCTGCGAAAGCCATTTATTACTTTGGTAAGAAAGAGGGAGGGTTCCAAGAAGTTACCTTGATTGCTATTCCAACAACTAGTGGAACAGGATCTGAAGTGACAGATTTTTCGGTGATTACAGATGCTGACTTGGGACGGAAGTATCCAATTGTGGATCGTGAATTACTTCCTGACCTTGCCATTCTGGATGCCAATTTGGTACGCAGTTTGCCGCGGCAGATTACTGCAGATACTGGTATAGATGTTCTAACCCATGTTTTGGAGGCTTATGTTTCGACACAGGCCACTGATTTTTCTGATGCTCTGGTTGAAAAAACAGTTCAATTAGTGTTTGAGTACCTCCCCAAAGCCTACCGGAATGGGCAAGATATGGAAGCTCGTGAAAAGATGCACATTGCTTCAACCATGGCGGGCATGGCTTTTAATACTACTTCGTTAGGGATTGTCCATAGTTTGTCACATGCATCTGGTGCTGTCTTCCATATTCCACATGGTCGCATGAATAGCATCCTTTTACCGAAGGTTATCGCCTATAATGCAGGTTTAGAAGGTGCAAGGATTGGGAATCAACAACTAGAGGTGGCAAAGCGTTACCAGCAACTTGCTCGCATTCTGGGTTGTTCAGCCCCAAATCCAGCTCAAGGTGTGAAGCAATTACTGGATAAGCTGAGACAGTTACAACGGAAACTGGACTTGCCTGAAACTTTAGCAGCTTACGGGATTGATCAGCCGTCATTTGAAAGGGAAAAAGAATCCATTGCTGAGTCTGCTTTAAAAGATCCTTGCACAGTGACAAATCCTCGTCAGCCTTCGGTATCGGATTTAGCTACTATTCTATCTACTAGTTATAGAGAATAATTTGGCAAAACGATAAAATATCAGTATAATAAAATAAGGAGAAGAGATGACAGAAAAACAAAGGATGATTCAGGAATATGTTCCTGGTAAGCAAGTCACCCTAGCCCATTTGATTGCGAATCCCGATCCCGTTATTTTTGAAAAACTAGGTCTCCAAGCAAAAGATCGGGGTGCTATTGGCATTTTAACGATTACCCCCAGCGAAGCTGCTATTATCGCTGTTGATTTAGCAACGAAAGCTGCCGGTGTTGAAATTGGGTTTGTCGATCGCTTTAGCGGTTCTGTAGTGATGACGGGAGATGTAGCTTCTGTAGAAACGGCCCTTGCAGCTGTACTGGATGGATTACATCTAATCCTAGGATTTTCTGGAACAACCGTAACCAAGACCTAGTAGTAAGTGAGTGGAAAACATGAAAAGTAAAATCGTAATCGTCGATGATGACCCCATTGTTCGTTTAGATATTCGTCATATCTTAGAATCTGGAGATTACCAAGTTGTAGCCGAAGCCAAAGACGGCTTTGAGGCTATAGAAGTGTGTCAAAAATTTCATCCTGACCTCGTCTTGATGGATATCCAACTCCCTTTATTAGATGGTTTAACAGCCAGTAAAAAAATTCTTGATGACCGCTTGGCCTATAGTGTTATGTTACTTTCTGGTTTTAGCGACGATCAATACATTCAAAAAGCCAAGCAATATGGAACTAGTGCCTATTTAATTAAGCCTTTAGATGCCAAATCGCTGATTCCTATGATTGAAGTTTGTTTGGAAAAAGGAAGAGAGACCTATGCTTTGAAAGATGAAACGGATAAACTCAGTAAAAAAATTGAGGATCGGATTATCATTGAAAAAGCCAAAGGAATGCTGATGTATAAAGAAAATCTGACAGAGCCAGAAGCCTTTAAACAAATTCGTTCCATAAGTATGCAAAAAAGGGTTCCTATGATTGAAATCGCAAAATTACTCTTGTTACATGATGAACTATAAAGAAAAAATACGGGAGCTCTGTTCCCAGCAAACAGATTTAAGTCCAATGGCTATCGAATATCTTGTGGAACAGGCAAGCCAACTGGAAGCAGGTGACACCTATTCTCATCAGGACGTTTTTATTGACGTTCGTAGTTTGGCACAACCCAATCAAGCCTTGGTCATTTACCATAAACGTCCACAAAAGCAACTGAGTCTTTATCGAGAGGATGTTGTGGGGGATGTTGCAGATTTACGAGATGAACCTGGGGTTATTCGAACCTTAGAAACTGGCTTAGCCTCAGTCGGTTTGACGGCTATGTCTCAAGAAGGAGCCGTGATTTACCAGACAGTCTTTCCTTTAGTATGGGAAAAAGAAGTGGTTGGAACGTTGATCATTGAAATGGCACCACCGTCTCTTTCTTCTTCTATCTCACCAACAGAAAAGCCAGTTCTTGATTGGGAGCAGGATTTACCGGCTAACTTTTTGGAACAACTGGATAATCAAATTTTTGTGTTTGATCCTCAAGGAACCTTGGTTTATGCTAATGCCAAGGCTAGGGAATTATATGCAGGTCGATTAGGTTATCGAGATCAATTAGAAGGTATGCACTATGATAATTTGGTTCTGGATACCCTGTCTTATCAAGAAGCCCTAGCAAGGGCTCGACTCGAAAAAAATGAAATTGACCAAGTACGGGTGCCCTATGGCGGTTATTTTTTCCAGTTAAAACGGCAACTATTGACAAACGGATACTTGCTAATGGAATGTCGAGATGTAACGGAAATTCGCAACTTGGAGCGGGAGCTACAGGAACAAAAGGTTTTAGTAAGGGAGATGAACCATCGGGTTAAAAATAATCTTCAAACCTTGGTTTCGCTCCTTAGACTGCAAGCCTATCAGACAGATAAGAAGGATGTTAAGGAGGCCTTGGAAGAAAGCGTCCATCGTATTCTTTCAGTGGCCAGCATTCATGACTTACTCAGTCATAAGAAAGGACAGAAACTTCCATTAGCTCCTCTTTTGGAACAAGTTTTGACAACTGTTCGTCGCTCCTTTGGCCAAGATTTTATTCAGGTCCAGAGTCAAGTTGATGCGGACTGTGAATTAGATGCGAGTCGGGCTACAGCCTTGGCTCTGATTGCGAATGAAATCCTACAAAATTCATTCAAACATGCTTTTCATGTTAAGAAGAAAAATGCAACTGTAGGCTTGCATCTTACAAGAAAAGATGGTATCATTAGAGTATTGATAACCGACAATGGTAGCGGTTACAATACGAGGCGTCGCTATTCCCAAGGTCATCTTGGCCTGGTCTTAGTCGAACGTTTTGTCCAAGATAAATTGTCTGGAAGATTGGATGTACAATCAGGTTCAAATGGAACACGGACAAGTATATTATTTCATGAATAAACATTTTTTCTACAAAGAAGTGGAAGAATACAAGCAATGACGCTTAAAGACTAGGGTTCAATTGGTGCCTAGTTCTTTAAGCGTCTTTTTTTGGAGGTTTTCATGTCGGAAAAAATCCTAAGTGTTGGTTTGGATATTGGGACTGCCACAACTCAATTAGTCCTCTCTCAACTCACGATTGAAAATATTGCATCGGTTTTCACGATTCCTCGTATCTATATTACAGACAAGAAGGTTTTGCATAAGAGTGATATTATCTTTACCCCTCTTGCCGATCATCAACTAATTTTGGTTGACGATATTAAAAATTTTCTTCAAAAAGAATATCAAAAAGCTGGGATTCAAAAGAGCGATATTCAGATGGGAGCTGTGATTATTACCGGTGAATCTGCTCGAAAGGAAAACGCAAGTCAAGTCCTGCAAGCATTGAGTGGTTACGCTGGCGATTTTGTAGTCGCAACCGCAGGTCCTGATCTAGAAAGTATAATTGCTGGAAAGGGTGCTTGTAGCCATCTCTACTCACAAAAGCACCATACGTCGGTTGTTAACATTGATATTGGAGGGGGAACCTCTAATTACGCCTTGTTCCGTGAGGGAGATATTCAGGATACGGCCTGCTTTGATATAGGCGGAAGACTTTTAAAAGTTGATGACTCAAACAAGATTTGCTACATTGCACCAAAATTGCAAGAGATTATCCAAAATGAAAACCTGGATTTGTCTTTAGGTCAACTTGTTCATCGGCAACATTTGGATAGACTGATTACGATACTTGTTGATGTGATGGAACAATCCTTAGGTTTACCGAAGAACAGTCCCTATTTTGAACTTTTGGTGACCAATCATGCGCTAAAGGAAGGGCAAGACATTGCTTGTGTGTCCTTCTCAGGAGGAGTCGCTGATGCCATTGCAGTAGCTGACAAGGAGGTAGACGATTTTCTTTATGGGGATATTGGAATTCTACTGGGCAGAGCCATTCGACAATCGGCCATATTCCGAGAAAAACAGGTCATTCAATCTGCCGAAACCATTCGGGCAACAGTTGTAGGAGCTGGTAGTCATACGACCGATGTTAGTGGAAGTACCATTACCTATATCGACCGTATCCTTCCTTTGAAAAACCTACCTGTCTTAAAACTATCTGCCAGCGATGAAGAGCTTGAAAGTGAGGCTTTGGCAGAGATGATAGCCCAGAAATCAGAGTGGTTTCAATTGGAAAATGAAGTCCAACAAATCGCTTTGGCTTTCTCAGGTAAACGAAGTCCTAGTTTTTTAGAGGTTGAGGCTTATGCGGATGCGATTGTGTCAGGGATGAAGACGAGTATTCAAAAAGGATATCCGCTCTTAGTCATTCTCCAAGAAGACATGGCAAAAGTACTGGGACAATGCCTTTATACACGCCTACCTGCCGACTATCCCTTTGTTTGCATTGATTCCGTGGATGTTCAAAATGGCGATTATATCGACATTGGACAACCGCTTGTGGAGGGGTCTGTCCTTCCAATCGTTGTCAAAACCTTAGTATTTGATTCCTAAAGGAGGAAAGGTTTCATGATTCTTAAAACAAAATTGTTTGGTCGTGTCTATGAATTTTCTTCAGTGAAAGAAGTTCTAGCCAAGGCCAATGAGTATAAGTCAGGAGATCAACTGGCTGGAGTAGCAGCTCAATCAGCTGAAGAACGAGTTGCTGCCAAGGTAGTGTTGGCACAACTGACTTTAGCAGATCTCTTTAATAATCCAGTTGTACCATATGAAGAAGATGAAGTTACTCGGATTATCGTCGATGATGTCAATCTTCGAACTTATGAAAAAATCAAACACTGGACAGTTGAAGAATTACGGGAGTGGATTTTGGATACCAACACCAAGAATGTTGATATTCAGTGGATCTCAAGAGGCTTGACCTCTGAGATGGTGGCGGCTGTTGCAAAATTAATGACCAATTTGGATTTAATTGTGGCAGCTAAAAAAATTGTTATTACCAAAACCGCTAATACAACTATCGGAGTACCGGGTACCTTCTCCTCACGTCTACAACCCAACCATACAACGGATGATCCAGATGGAATTATGGCCTCCACCATGGAAGGTTTTGCATATGGATGTGGAGATGCCCTACTAGGCTTGAACCCTGTTGATGATTCTGTCGAAAGTACCAAACGAATTCTCCATAAATTCAATGACTTTATTGAAGAGTATCAAATCCCAACACAACACTGTGTTTTGGCGCATGTGACAACTCAGATTGAAGCTATGAATCAAGGGGCTCCTACAGGTTTGGTTTTCCAATCGATTGCTGGATCTGAAAAAGGAAATACGGCCTTTGGTTTTGATGCAAAAACAATCCAAGAAGCACGTGATACAGCCTTAAAAGTTGGTTCTGCGGCTGGTCCGAATGTGATGTATTTTGAAACTGGACAAGGTTCAGAATTGTCATCAGATGCCCATTATGACGCTGACCAAGTGACCATGGAAGCTCGTTGCTATGGTTTTGCGAAACACTTTGATCCCTTCCTCGTGAATACAGTCGTTGGTTTCATCGGACCAGAATACCTCTATGATTCGAAACAAGTTATTCGTGCTGGTTTAGAAGATCATTTCATGGGCAAACTTTCAGGGATTTCTATGGGTTGTGATATCTGTTACACCAACCATATGAAGGCCGATCAGAATGATGCTGAGAACTTGTTGGTACTACTCGGTGCTGCCAATGTTAACTACATCATGGCCATTCCTCATGGTGATGACATCATGCTTAACTACCAAACAACGGGTTACCATGAAACTGCAACCATGCGTGATTTATTGGACAAACGCCCTATTAAAGAATTTGAAGAGTGGATGGAAAAAATGGGTCTTATGGAAAACGGCCGGTTGACCGCCCTTGGTGGAGATGGATCCATCTTTATGCAACGGAACTAAGAAGGAGGGACGCAAGTGGATGAAAAACAATTAAAAGACATGATCCGCTCGCTCTTAAGTGAGATGGTAAAGGAGGATGCCACTCCGAGTGTTGAGGTAGTTGATGTCAGCGAATCTAGTCATAAGCCAAGTCAAGAATCCGTCATTGAGGATGGAATGATTGAAGATATCACAGAAGTCAATATTCAGGAACAATTTTTAGTGCCGAGTGCTTTGAACGAAGAAGCTTATCGAAAAATTAAAAAGTTTACTCCAGCCCGTTTAGGACTATGGAGAGCTGGAACACGTTATAAGACCCAGTCAGTCTTAAGATTCCGTGCTGACCATGCAGCTGCTCAAGATGCAGTTTTCTCCTATGTTTCTCCAGAATTTGTGGAAGCGATGGGACTGATTCCAGTTCATACGTCACCGACCTCGAAAGATGAGTATCTGACTAGACCAGACCTTGGACGTGTCTTTCCAGATGATCAAGCAGAGATTATTAAACGTGAGTGCAAGCCCAATGCCAAGGTCCAAATTATTGTTGGGGATGGTTTGAGTTCCTCTGCAATTGAAGCCAATCTTCGAGATTTTCTGCCAGCATTGAAACAAGGCTTGAAAATGTTTGGAATAGACTTTTCAGAGGTACTATTCATCAAACATGCACGGGTGGGAGCGATGGACCATGTAGCTGAACTTACGGGAGCTGAAGTGGTTTGTATGCTAGTTGGCGAACGTCCTGGTTTGGTCACAGCTGAATCCATGAGTGCTTATATTGCTTATAAACCATGGCGAGGAATGCCGGAAGCCAAACGGACAGTCCTTTCAAACATTCATCGTGGAGGAACTCCGGCGGTTGAAGCAGGTGCTTATGTAGCGGAAATTATCAAAAAAATTCTCGATCAGAAAAAATCGGGTGTTGACTTGAAAGGATAAAGGGGAAAGAAATGGTAAGACAGGAACGATTAGGAGCAAGTGTTCTATCATCCTTGCTCATTCCAAATGTGGATAGAGGCTTGGCTGCTTCCTTGGAACTAAAACCCCATCATCGGAGTTTGGGAATTGTAACTTCCGACTGTGATGATGTGACCTATGTAGCTTTGGATGAAGCCACAAAAGCTGTCAATGTTGAAATTGTCTATGCTCGTAGTATGTATGCGGGAGCAGGAAATGCCTCTACGAAATTAGCTGGTGAAGTCATCGGTATTGTGGCAGGACCCAATCCAGAAGAAGTACGGAGTGCCTTGGATGTGATTGTTTATGAGATTGAAAACGGGGCTAGTTTCTACTCAGCCAATGACGACAATTCGATTCCTTATTTTGCCCATTGTATCTCACGGGCTGGATCCTATTTATCTCAAGCTGCCAATGCAACCGAAGGGACGGCTATTGCTTACTTAATTGCTCCTCCAGCTGAGGCTATGGTGGGCTTGGATGCAGCTTTAAAAGCAGCAGATGTACAAGTTGGGGCCTTTTATGGACCTCCAAGTGAGACCAACTTTGCTGGCGGACTCTTGGTCGGAAGCCAATCAGCCTGTCGAGCTGCCTGTGACGCTTTTGCAAGAACTGTGGAGCAGATTGCAGATAATCCAAGAACATACTAGATAGTAGGTGATTCCTATGACACAAAAAGCATTAGGACTCATTGAGGTCAAGGGATTCTTGGGGGCAGTCGTTGCGGCGGACATTGCCTTAAAAGCTGCAAATGTTCATTTATTGCGAGCAGAAACTGTTAAATCCGGTTTGAAAAACGTGCAAATTGTTGGAGACATCGGTGCAGTTAGAGCAGCGGTCGATGCTGTGCAAGCAGAACTGGGTCAGAAATCCTATTTCCGTACCAGTCATGTCATTGCTCGCCTGGACCAACAAACGGAAGACTTGCTCTTTCCAAAAAAGGAAGAGATCGAGAGCGATGTTATTGCCCCTTCACCTGAGGTGGAGCCAGCCTCTAAGTATGATATTCATAAATTAGAAACAATGAAAGTGGTCCAATTGCGGAGTTTGGCTTATCAGGAACCTGCGATTGAGCTTAGCAAGAAAGAGATTAAGTTTGCCAATAAGGCTCGTTTGTTAGAAGCCCTTGGTAAGATAGAAAAGGAGTAATTGGCTATGTTTATTGAAGACAAGGACTTGGCGTCGATTCAGGAGGTGAGAAACCTGATTCGGACGGCAAAGAAGGCCCAGAAAGAACTGGCCCAATTGAATCAAGAACAAATTGATACCCTAGTCAAGGTGGTTACCAAGGCTTGTTATGAACAACGGGAATACTTGGCTAAACTGGCTGTTGAAGAAACCGGATTTGGTTGCTGGGAGGATAAGGTATTAAAAAATACCCTAGCTTCACAAGGAGTCTATGAAGAAATAAGAGATTTAAAGACGGTTGGTGTTTTATCGGAAGATTCAAAAAAGGGAATAACAGAAGTTGCATTGCCGGTAGGCGTGATTGCAGGTCTCATTCCTTCAACAAATCCAACGTCCACTGTTATTTACAAAGCTTTGTTAGCTTTAAAAACAGGGAATAGTATTATTTTTTCTCCTCACCCTCATGCGCTCAAGTGTATTGAGGCAACGGTTGCGATTATTCAAGATGCCTTAAAAACGGTTGGAGCCCCAGCAGGTGTAGTGACGTCAATTCATCGTGTTTCGATTTCAGCAACCAATGAGTTGATGCGTCATAAAGACACCAAGCTGATTTTAGCAACTGGCGGAACAGCCATGGTTCGAGCGGCCTATTCCTCAGGTACTCCAGCTATTGGTGTTGGTCCCGGAAATGGACCGGCCTATATTGAGTCGTCCGCGGATATCCCACACGCTGTCCAGCAAATCCTGGATTCAAAAACTTTTGATAATGGTGTGATTTGTGCCTCTGAACAATCGATTATTGTAGATCAATCGAATCAGGAAGCGGTTATTGCAGAGTTCCAGCGTCAAGGAGCCTACTTTGTGCCCGATTCGGATGCCAAAAAATTGGGAGCAGCAGTCATTCAACCAAGTGGTCTTATGAATCCTCAAATGGTCGGAAAGACCGCTCCAGAAATTGGGAAACTGGCCGGTCTTTCGGTTCCAGAAACTGCGCGTGTTCTCATTGCTAGGGAAACAGGGATCGGGAAGCAACATCCGTTCTCTATGGAAAAACTCTGTCCAGTATTGGGATTCTATACCGTAAAAGATTGGAAAGAGGCAAGTACCTTAACCAATAGTATTTTGCAAAATGAAGGAATTGGTCATACCTTTGCTATCCATAGTCAGAATAAGGAGATTATCCGCCACTTCAGTCTCTATACGCCTGTATCTCGACTTTTGGTGAATACTGGTTCAGCACTGGGTGGTGTAGGAGCCACAACCAATCTATTTCCAGCCTTGACCTTGGGATGTGGAGGGATTGGAGGCAGTTCCACTTCAGATAACATCAGTCCGATGAATCTCATTAATGTCCGTCGGATTGCAACTGGTCAGCGGAGTTTGGCAGATTTACGCAAGGCTGAAAATCAAGTGGCGGAGGTTGTTAAAGAATTGAAACCTGAATGCTCATTGAGTGATGAGGCTCTCATCGAAGCCCTTGTTGCGAAAGTTTTGGAAAAACTAAAATAAAAGGAGAATAAAAGATGAACGCAAACGCATTAGGAATGGTAGAAACAAAAGGACTTGTAGGCGCAATTGAAGCAGCAGATGCCATGGTCAAAGCAGCTAACGTAACACTTGTTGGGAAAGAACAAATTGGAGCTGGTTTGGTTACAGTTATGGTTCGTGGTGACGTTGGTGCGGTTAAAGCAGCAACAGATGCAGGAGCTGCAGCGGCAGAAAATGTAGGAGAATTGATCTCTGTACACGTTATTCCTCGCCCCCATGCTGAGGTGGAAGTTATTTTACCTGCAGGCAAAGCTGAATAATCTTACCAAACTTATAAACATTTTTAACACAAAGGAGAACAAACAATGAACGCAAACGCACTTGGAATGGTAGAAACAAAAGGACTTGTAGGCGCAATAGAAGCAGCAGATGCCATGGTCAAAGCAGCTAATGTCACCTTGGTTGGAAAAGAACAAATTGGTGCCGGCTTGGTTACAGTTATGGTTCGTGGTGACGTTGGTGCGGTTAAGGCAGCAACAGATGCAGGAGCTGCGGCAGCAGAAAATGTAGGGGAATTGATCTCTGTACACGTCATCCCACGCCCACACTCTGAAGTAGAAGTTATTCTTCCTAAGTAGGAAGCAAGGAGGCGAGGACCGTCGTTCATTTGATATTTAATATAGACTTTTAGTACAAGGCAGCGAGTCGTAGACAGCTCGAATCTCTGGGGGAGATTTTGAGCTTGCTGATACAACTTTCGAAGAAAGTTTCCAATAAGTATGGCAAGACGAGCTAACACGGTCATAAAAGATAACCGAAAAGAGTATAAAACTGAACGAGGTCCTTTCACTTTCCCTTGAGGGTAGGAAAGGAAGTGACTGTATGGCTTTGTATACGGAAGCACGAATTCGCAAAATGTTGCGGGAATTGCAATTGGAAAGGTCTGGTCAACTGAGCTTAGATGCCGGATCCATTTTGACTCCTTCTGCTAAAAGCTTCCTCAGAGACCATCGAATTAACGTTTCATGGAAAGAAGTTCAATCTTCGAAAAAAGCGGAATTTTTCTCTCTACCCACGGACACTTTATTTCGCTTGGAAAAGGTCTATCCCTATTTTTTAAAAGCCCAAAAAGTCTTACGTCAGTATTATTTGCTTGATAAAGAAGAAAGGTTACTTCGTTATTTTCAGCAAATTCAGCTCTTGAGAAAAGGAGAGGAAATAGAATTTGGGTTTGATCGAGTTCAAACCGATTCGAATGCTGACAGACTAATGAATCATGTCTTGGAAAAACCGATTTGGGCCTTGGAACTTTATCAATTATCGATAGAATTGGATCAAATTCGTTATGAATACGAGTTGGCTTGGTCAACTGAGTTGCGGAGTCAAAAGGAAGTGCTTCTAGGGCAGCTGAATGAAATAGTGGCTGGAATTCAAAGCATGATTGTGGAGTGAGGAAGTGTTATGAAATTAGAAACATTGATTGAAAAAGTAGCGGAACGGGTTCAAGAACAACTTGATTCGAGTTTCGAAATTGAAGCCAGTGGCCGTCATGTACATCTGAGCCAGGAAGATTTAGAGAGTCTTTTTGGACCAGGATATGCGCTAACAAAGATGAAGGACCTCTCTCAACCAGGTCAATATGCAGCCCAAGAAAGAGTAACCCTGCTGGGTCCTAAGGGGGTCTTTCGAAATGTGGTCATTCTAGGACCGGTTCGCAAGGAATCTCAAGTAGAAGTATCTGCGACAGACTGTTTGCAATTAGGCATTCAAGCCCCTGTGAGGGAGAGTGGTGACATCGAAGGGACACCAGGAATTGTCCTTGTGAATGGGAACCGTACGGTTTCTTTAGACAAGGGCTTGATTGTTGCTAAGAGACACATCCATATGACACCAAAGGATGCAGAACGCTTGGGTGTATCCAATCATGAAATTGTTCAAGTTCGAGCAGAGGGACAACGATCGCTTATTTTCGATGATGTTGTGGTACGGGTCAGTCCGAAGTTTGCGACCTATATGCACATCGACTATGATGAAGCGAATGCAGCAGGCTTTGTCAAGGGTATGCGTGGTCGTATTGTAAAAATTTCAGAAAAATAGGAGGTTGTGTATGACACAAATTGAAGCGCTTATTCAAGCTGTGACAGACCGCCTCTTGGAAGAATTGACTGTAGAAAATACTGGTAAAGAATTAGAAAAAGTTTATGTTTTTGGTTCTGAAAACTTAAAGAGTCAGATTCAAAATTTTGGTTTTGAAGTGGTAGAAGATGCGCAAGATGGAAAGCTTCTAGTTGTTGAATCTTTAACGGATGCTGCTATTTTTCGGTTAGCTAATCTTTGTCCATTGACAACCTTAGAGGAATGGATTCTACAAGCTCTACAGCAGGGAAAGGCTGTTTTTGTTTTGAGACAGGCACCGTCCACGAACGGTTCTAGCAAATCTTTGCGTGAGGGTGTTGGAATCCTGACACAAAAAGTTGCTTCATACGGACTACGATTTACAAATCTTGTAGGCTTGAAAGATTTTTTACAACAGAAAGAAGTCACAGCTAAAACCGGGAAACGTACTTTGTTAACAGAGGAAAAAGCACAAGCTCTTGGCTTATTACCGGGTGACCACCTGGATGCCAAAGATTGGCTGATAACCCCGTTAGCTCGCGATTTTCTTCGTCGAAATAGAATTAGGATAGTTGAATAAGGAGTAGGGAGATGTTTGTGGGAAAAGTCAGGGGTAGCTTATGGGCTACTCGAAAAGAGGAAGCTTTAAATGGTCTCAAGTTTCTAATTGTGGAACGCCAATTAAATGACCAACAAACAGATCCCGCTCATGTGATTGCGGCAGATTTAATTGGAGCTGGTCAAGGCGATTTAGTTTTGGTTACGACAGGAAGCAGTGCTCGTGTGGCCTTGGATAAGGTGGATGTTCCAATTGATATGCTAATTGTTGGCATCATCGATAAGGTAGCTTATGAAGATGATGATTAGAAAGGATAGCAAATGAGTATCAATGAGATAATCATTTATGTGATGGTCCTTTTCCTACTGATTGGAGCAATTGATAAGTGTATTGGTGGAAAATTAGGACTGAGTGAACAATTTGAAGAAGGAATTATGGCCATGGGTGCCTTGGCCTTGTCCATGGCTGGGATTATGGTGGTAGCCCCATTACTAGCTGATCTGTTAAAACCAATTATTGTCCCTATTTATGGACTGGTTGGTGCCGATCCCTCTATTTTTGCAACAACTTTCATTGCCAATGATATGGGAGGAGCTCCCCTCGCTTTAAGTTTGGCAGAAAATGAGGAGGTTGGAAAATTTGCTGCCTATGTTCTTGGATCCATGATGGGGCCGACATTGGTTTTCACGATTCCAGTTTCGCTTGGGATTATTGAAAAAGAGGATCGTCCTTTGTTGGCGCGTGGGATTCTCTATGGATTGGTAACGGTCCCTATAGGCTGTTTAGTGGGTGGTCTTTTAGTACCAGGCTTGGGATTTGGTACCTTGCTCATCAATCTAATTCCAATTATTATCGTATCTGCCCTTATCTTCCTTGGTCTTGTGATGGCTCCTGAAAAAATGATTAAGGGCTTTGAGGTCTTTGGACAGGTTATTGTGACCATTGCTACTCTTGGCTTGGCTTTTGGAGCAGCTCAACTCTTAACAGGGAATGAATGGCTGTTGGGTCTGTACCCAAGTGGAGCAGAGGCCTTGGTTGAAGCCTTTGAAGTTGTCGGAACCATTGCGGTTACCTTAGCAGGAGCTTTTGGATTAGTAGCAGTTTTCACCAAAGTAGCAAGCAAACCTTTAGCTAAAATCGGACATTCTTTAGGGATGAACGATGTAGCAGCCGCGGGTTTGGTAGCATCTTTGGCCAATAATATTGCCATGTTCCAAATGATGAAAGATATGGATAATCGTGGAAAAATCATCAATGTGGCCTTTGCGGTGTCCGCTTCCTTTGTGATTGGAGACCACCTTGGCTTCACAGCTGGTCAAAGCCCAGATATGATTTTCCCAATGATGGTCGGAAAAATTGTAGGAGGAGTGACTGCTGTTATTCTAGCCTTCATTTTGACAAAATCCATGCAGAAAGAAGGGTAGTTTATGAGTCAAATTAACCGTGAACTGTTAGAAAAGCTTGTTCGTCAGATCATCCTAGAAGAATTGGGAACAGAGTCATCTACGAAAAAAGTCAGTAAAGCAGGGGTCATCTCTTTAGCTGTTAATCAAATGGATGTGAGACCAGAAGATCGACTAGACACTGGAAACGCTCAAGATCAGGTCTACACCCGCGATTTAATTAGTTTAGAGGAGAGTCCACGTCTAGGCTTTGGTTTGATGACTATGGAGGACACCACCTTCTCTTGGCATCTTGACTATGATGAAGTTGACTTTGTTATCGACGGTCAATTAGACATCATTGTTGGGGATGAGGTCATGTCAGCAGGGCCGGGTCAAGCCCTCTTCATTCCAAAGGGGAGCGATATTCAGTTTTCTGTAAAAGGCAAGGCTCGCTTTGTTTACATTACTTATCCTGCCGACTGGCAGAATAGTTAGAAGAAGCACGGATTCTCCTCAGCTATATGGTGAATCCGTCTTTTTTTCTGAAGGAGGACAAGATGCAATTAGAAACCTCTTACCCTTTTCCCAATGGGATGCGAACAAAGAATCGCTTGGTTTTAGCCCCGCTGACTATTAGTGCCAGTCTAGCGGGTGGAGCTGTGTCGGAAGAGGATGTGGCGTTTTATAGGCGGCGGGCTGGAAGTGCGGGCTTGCTGATTACAGGGAGTGCCTATGTGCACCCTCTAGGACAGGCTTATGTAGATAGTTTTAGTGCTGCTGAGGATGATAAGATTCCTGGACTAGCCAGACTAGCAGAGGCCATGAAATCGCAAGGCAATCTAGCGATCCTGCAAATCTATCATGGCGGGCGTATGGTTCCACCCGACCTTATCGAGGAACAGCCCGTTGCACCGAGTGCGGTACTTGCGGAACATGGAACAGTTGAACTTCCAAGAGCATTGACCAATGCTCAAATTGAGGAAGTCATCCAAGATTTCCTGGATGCTATTAATCGAGCCATACGAGCAGGCTTTGATGGTGTCGAACTTCATGGGGCTAATACTTATTTGATTCAACAATTTTTATCCCCTCATTCCAATCGTCGCCAAGATAAATGGGGAGGAACTTTAAACAATCGCATGCGATTTGCCAAAACCCTCGTTAAACGTGCCCGTCAGCTGATTGTCCAAGAGAGCCCGAAACCCTTTCTATTGGGCTATCGTTTCTCACCAGAAGAAATTGAAGTTCCAGGGATTGAACTGAAGGACAGCTTGGCATTAATAGACCAGCTGATTCACTTAGGAATTGATTACTTGCATGTTTCTATGGATAATTTGTGGCGATCCTCCTTGCGAAAACCAGAAGAAGAAGTACCAGTCATCTTAGCCATTCGGGATAAGATAAAAGGACGTGTGCCTCTAATCGGAGTGGGGAGATTGAGAAAACCCGAAGATTGTGAGGAGGCATTGGAGTCTGGAATCCCTCTTCTAGCAATGGGAACCAGTTTACTTTTGGAACCCGATTGGTTGAAGCTGTATCGATTAAAAGAAGAATCAAAAATTCGTAGCTATTTGGACAAGGAAACATTATTCGATTTAGCTTTGCCAAACAATTTTGTTAGGGATTATGGAAGTTACTATGCTAAACCTTAAAGGAAAAAGGAGAATAAAATGAATTGGAAAACAGCAGCCGTTTTAGTATGCGGAACCAGCCTTCTTTTAGGAGCTTGCCAGGCTAATATGACCAAGGAGGAAAGCAAATCGGATAAGCTGGAGCAATCCTCGACCAGTCAAAAGAGTCCAGAAATACTGATGTCTGGAAATTGGGAATCCAAAGCCCATGCCCGTCTAACACAACTGATTCAAGAGTATGGAAAATCCTCTCCAAACTATTCAGAAGAGGCACGACCTTATGCCGTTTTTGACTGGGACAACACCACTATCATTAATGATATTGGGGAAGCCACTTTTGTTTATCAAATTGAAAACCTTGCTTTTAAAGTAACTCCTGAAGAATTTGGAAATGTCATTCGAACCCAAGTTCCAGAAGATGTTTTTAGTGAGGATTATCACAATGAAGACGACCAAGCGATTTCCATTAAGGAAATTTCAGCAGACTTAGAGGCAGATTACCAGTATCTATATCAGGAATACAAAGGCTTTGAAGGAACGAAGAGCTTAGAAGAGATTCAAAAAACAGATCAGTACAAAGATTTTAGAGCTAAACTGCTATTCCTTTATGAAGCCATTGGGGCTACCTTTAGCTCAGACATCTCTTATCCTTGGGTAACGTATTTATATGCGGGGATGACATCGGAAGAAGTTCAAAAACTATCTGAAGAATCGATTGCCAAATCCTTGAAAGATGAGTTAGTCTCAGAAACCTGGGAGAGTCCAGGAAGTCAAAAAGGACAAGCAGGACAAGTCGAAATCGAATTCAAACGTGGAATTCGGACGGTGAAAGAAGTTCAAGACCTTTACCAAACGCTAATGAAAAATGGAATTGACGTTTATGTTAACTCCGCTTCCTACTATGATGTTATTCTACCTTTTGCGACTTCTAAAGAATACGGTTACGGTGTCCCAGAAGAAAATGTCTTTGCCATGCGTCTCTCTAAATCTGAAGAAGGCGTGATTATGCCAGAATTAGATTCAGCCTTCCCTCAGACCCAGGGAAGCGGTAAGACAGAGACGATTAACCAATTTATGGCTCCAAAACAGGGAGATAGCCAGCCAATTCTGATTGCTGGAGACAGTAATGGAGACTATGCGATGCTTAGTGATTTCCCTGAACTCAAGATGGGCTTGATTTTTAACCTCTTACGAAATCCTGAGAAGGGAATTGGTTTATTAGCCAAAGAAGCAGTAGCGGATTACGATCAGGAACAACCACTCTATTACTTGCAAGGACGTGATGAGAATAAGGGAGTCTTGATTTCAAGCCAACAAACGATTCCACTAGGAAAGCAAGAAGCTGTCTTAGTCAAGGACTGATTGGTAAAAACCAGATTAAGAAGAAAACCGAATCCCTCATGGAAAACAATTGAATCCAGAAAGTGAGCGAATAAGGTCCAAAGAGTATTCCTTATCCTGAAACAGGAGCCAGATTGAAGAAATCCGGCTCCTTTTTAAGGCTTATACTCGAAACAGTTCGAAATCTGAAACGAATTTTAATCCAGGAATTGGATTAAAATTTATAGGTAATGAAGCAAGCATCGCTTGCCATCAATCTGATGAAGGCTGAACTATAGTTCGGCGAAGAAGATTAACACATTTAGATTTTGAAATGTAATGAGTATTAATCGGGATTTATAGTCTTTTCGTTTACTTTTAGCACAAGGCAGCTATTCGTAGACAGCTCAAACATACTAAGATTAGTAGTGAGGAAACCTTTGACGGAAGATTTTCTCACTACTTTTTCTTTATGTTAAAGTAGTAGTGTCTTGTTAAGTCGTACTAGATTTTGGCATTTAATGCCGTAGCTCAAAC
>NZ_JADXDQ010000019.1:0-32990 GCF_015831295.1 Streptococcus sp. NLN64 | reverse complement strand
ACTATTTCGTAGTTGCTTCTTTACTTGATTTGGCATTCTATCCACCTCCTTGAGCCTAAGTATAGCAAAAAAAGATTTCGAAAGCTCGATTTAGGAGCTTTCGAAATCCTTAACTTAATGACATTGCCAAGGACGGAGAGGTTTTCTTGTCAGATTAATTCGGCTTCATCTTCTTCAATATCCACTACGACGTAACGATTTGGTTCGTCGCCTTCTGAGTAGGAGGTAACTCCATCGATTTTAGAGATGATGCGATGAATGATTTTACGTTCGCTGTTGGACATGGGATCGGTTTCCATAGCTCGGCCTTCTTCTAGGACCCGGAGGGCTAGTTTCTGAGCATAGCTTTGGAGAACTTCTGCTCTGTGTTCCACATAGTCATTGACGTTGATGGAGATAAAGAGTGTACGTCCGTAAAGGTTATAGAGGTAGTTTTGGGCTAGGAGCTGCAAGGACTTCAGAACCTTACCATGGTACCCAATCACGCGCCCTGGTTCGTTGGTATCAATTTGGAAATAAATGGTCCGACGACTGATGGAGGCAGAAACTGTTGCTTCAACATCCATTTCTCGGAGAACAGATTCTAGATAAGTTTGCGCTTGATCCATCTGTTCTTCTTCTAAGCTATCGCGCTCTCGGCGGACAAAAGTGACCGGTTCAGGCTCTGGTTCGGGGTCAACTGTGACGAAAGTCACTTCACCAACTTCTTCCTCAGCTAGAGACTCTTCGATTGTTTCTGGTTGTTCTACAATTTCCGGCTCCGCTTCCAATTCTGGCTCGGTGTCGACAACTTCAGCCGGGTCAGACGCCACTTCTACACTTTCAACCTGGATAAGAGGCTCTGAGATCTCAGTTGCTTGAGATTCCAACTGGTCATCCACTGCGGCTTCCTCTTCTTCCCCCAAAGTCTCTTTCGGAAGGTCGCGTGGGAAGAGGATGCTTAATTTACCGGTTTCTTCAAGTTTGGAGATAGCTTCTGCCATGTCTTCTGAGGATTGGAGGTTGGCTTCTGGGCTAACCTCTTCCTCAATCTCTTCCGCTTCGGCTAGGAGCGAACTTGGAAGAGGGGTTGTATCCTCGAAATCATAGTCTTCTTTGAAATCCAAGGCTTCCATTTCGACTTGAGCTGGTTTTTTACCGAATCCTAAAAAGCCTGATTTTTCGCGAGCAAGTACTTTGATGCGAACTTTCATACGAGGGAGGCCGAGGTCTTCTAGACCTTGTTGAATGGCTTCCTCAACGGTAGCTCCTGTATAACGTGCCATAAGTAGACTCCTTTATCGCTTTACTTTTTCTTTCTCTTTTTCTTCGCCTTACGTTCGGCCTTGCGTTGCGCAGCGACCTTTTGCTTGGCAACTTCTTCCTCACGTTGCCGTGCCGCTACTATTTTAAATGGATTGTTTAACAATAGCGTCTGCCCAACTTGATAAGCATTGGAGACGGTCCAATAGAGAGCCACCCCACTTGCTACCGAGAGCGAGAGGAAGAAAATCATCACTGGCATGATGTAAGTCATACTGGATGTCAATCCATTTTTTTCTTTTAAAGCATAAGTAGATAGCCAAGAGGACCCGAAGGTGAGTGCTGCGGCCAAAAATGGGAGAATCAAGTAAGGGTCGGGTTGGCTAAGATCCAACCACAAGAAGTGGGCTCCTTGCAGGATATCCACTCGTGTGAGGGATTGATAGAAGGCCAGCAAAATCGGTAACTGCACAAAGAGGGGGATGAAGGCTGCAAAAGGACGAACACCATGCTCCGCATAAAGAGCCTGCGTCTTACGGGCTAGTTCTTCCTGACCTTCACGGCCACGTCCGCGATACTCCTCTTGCAGTGCCCGAAGGGCAGGCTGTATCTCTTGCATCTTCTGAGAAGACTTGGTTTGGTATTGGAAAACCGGCAAGAGTACCGTCCGCAAAATAAAGGTCATGAGAATAATCCCTAGACCAACATTGCCTCCAAAAGAAAGCCCATTAATAGCCTCCGCAAATAAATAAACAATCTGTTCCCAAAGACCGGTCGATTGACTGGTAACTTGAGAAGTCCCACAGGCTGTCAAGAGCAACATGGTTACTCCGATCATCAGCACACTAAGAATTTTCTTTTTCTTCACAATCTTCTTCCTTTTGATAGATCTCAGCTAGCTTGAGTACATGAAGCAAATTCTGCTCCATCTCAGCGTAGGATAAATCTTCAACCCCCTTACGGGCAATCAACAGAATATCCACATTTGCTAATTGATCTTGGTGTTTCTGAAGGAGATGGCGCAAATGCCGCTTGATACGATTACGAGTCACTGCATTTCCCAAACGCTTACTTACGGAAAGCCCCACTCGAAAATGTTTCAAGTCACTATCCATCTGGTAAACCACAAACTTCCGATTAGCTTTATTCCGCTTCTGAGCTAACAGAGCCTTAAAGTCTTGATTTCTTTTGATACGATAGCTCTTCTTCACAATCTTCTTCCTTCATCAAAATTAGTATTATTATACCACAATTTCCAATAAATCCAATAGCAGCAAGGGATAGAGAGCAAAAAAAGCAGGTAAATCCTATCGGATTTCACCTGCTTTTCAACTATTTTGACTTACTCTTCCTCTTTTTTCTTTTGGAAAAGGAAACCAAAACCAACTAGAGACAGCAACCAAACTAGGAAGCGCATCAATGGATTGCGAACTTCTCCAGTATTTGGAAGCTCTTCTTCCACCGGCATCTGAGCCGCAGACAAATCCGGCTGCTGTCCTGTCACGGACTCCAACTGAGTTCCATGACTTGGCATCACCAGAGGCGTCACTATTGCCTCCTCACGCTCACCAGGTACCCCTGGTTCCTCCGGAACCACCGGTGTGACCGGTTTTTCTGGTCCTACCGGTGCCACTGGTTTCTCTGGATCAACTGGGATTACCGGCTTGTCTGGTTCTACCGGTGTCACTGGTTTCTCTGGATCAACCGGCTTATCTGGTTTTTCCGGATTAACTGGTGTTACTGGTCTCTCCGGTTCTATAGGTCTTACTGGTTTCTCTGGATCAACTGGTTTGGCGGTCTCCTTGACAGTTACCGTCACTGGCACCCGATCCTCTGAGCCGTCATTGTAACGAACCGATACATAACCCGTGAGACTGCCTGACTTAGCATCCGCTGGAACAACTACAGTCACCCAACCATTGGAGCCCACAGTCATACCTGTGCCCTCAATTCTGTAGCTGGCTGAAGTTGGGAGGTTTACACCTGGAATAGTTACCTGGGTGCCTGCTGCCACTTCAACAGCTACATAGCTTGGGTTATAACGGTCTGCTTCTGGAATCACCGGTTTTTCCGGTTCTACAGGGGTTACCGGCTTATCTGGATCTGCCGGTTTCGCTACAACCTCTACTGTCACAACTACCCGGTCTTCTGAACCATCCTTGTAGCGTACAATCACTTGACCTGTCAAGCTGCCGCTAGCTGCATCCGCTGGAACAACTACAGTCACACGACCTTGGTCATCTACGGTCATGCCTGGACCATCAACACTATAGGTGGCCTGACTTGGAAGACCTTGGCCTTCCAAGACTACTTGATTTCCTGCTTGAACGGTCGCAGTAGCATAACTTGGATTGTAGCGATCGGATTCCGGTATCTCTGGTTTTTCCGGTTCTACTGGTTTAGCGATCACGATTACCCTGACTTCCACCAGGTCTTCTGAGCCATCGGTATAGTGGACAGTCACCTGTCCTTCAAGGGTGCCATCTACAGCATCGGATGGGACAGAAACCCTTACACGACCTTGAGCATCCACCGTCATACCAGATCCACTAATGCTGTAACGAGCAGAACTTGGCAAGTTATTTCCTTCAATTAGGATTTCTTCCCCGGCCTGTACTTCCATCAAGTCATAACTTGGGTCAAACTTCTCAGCTTCTGAACGTGATAATTCTTTAACACGGACAGTAATTGGAATCAGGTCTTCTGAACCATCAGCATAGCGAATAGTCAATTGACCTGTGATAAGGCTACCTACAGCCGCATCAGATGGGATTGGTACACTAACCAAACCATATGGATCCACGCGCATACCGGAACCAACAATACGGTAACGGGCTTGTTCTGGTAGTCCCTGTCCTTCCAGTTCAACCAAACTTCCTTGCTCACCTTCAAGACTTGGATAGCTTGGATTGTACTTGTCAGCATCCGGTGTTACAACAGGCTTAGCTGTCACATACACCACAACGGACACACGGTCTTGAGAACCATCCGTATAGGTGATGGTAACTTGTCCAGTCCGATCACCCGCAGGGGTATCAGCTGGAATATCAACCGTTACTTGTCCTTGAGCATCGACACGCATGCCTTCGCCCTCAATTTGATAAGTCGCCTCTCGTGGCAAGCCTTGGGATCCAAGAATCACTTGATTTCCAGCCTCCACAGTAATTGGACTATAATTTGGATTGTAGCGTTCAGCAAGTGGCCGGGCCGTTACTTGGACGGTCACCGCTGTCTGATCTTGGGAACCATCTGAGTAGGTGACAGTGACGACTCCACGAAGGGTCCCGGAACCACTGTTCTCATCAACTTTAATCGTTACTCGACCTTGATCATCCACGGTCATACCGGTTCCAACAATTGTATAGGTGGCCTGTTCTGGAAGATCTTGACCCTCTACCATAACTTGCTGACCAGCTTGGAGGGCACTTTCCGGATAACTTGGATTGTAACGATCCGCTTCACGACTGATTTCTGGTCGAGCTGTTACAGTAATTTGAACAGGAACCTGATCTTGGGAACCGTCTAGGTAGGTCACAGTAACTAGACCAGCCAAGCCCCCAATTGGAGCATCCGCAGGTAGGCTTACCGTTACCCGACCTCGATCATCCACCGCCATATAATCCCCATAAACCTGGTAGCTTGCCTCTACCGGGAAGCCTTGGCTACCTAAGGTCATTGTTCCGCCTTGTTGGAGAGTCGCTGGGGTATAGCTTGGTGCGTAAAACTCTGCGAGTGGTCGCGCCGTCACTTGAACAGTGACGCGTACAACATCACTGGATCCATCGCTATAACGAAGAGTTACATTACCTGTCAATGTACCAGTAGCACTGTCTTCTGAAACAGCGACAGTGACGCGCCCTTGATTATCCACAGTCATGCCGGTTCCAACAATTGTATAGGTGGCCTGATCTGGGAGACCTTGACCTTCTAGGACAACGTGACTGCCGGCTTGAACGTGCGCGGTCTCATAGCTTGGATTGTAGCGCTCAGCTTCCCACTCTACAACTGGTCGGGCTGTTACTTGAACAGAAACTGGAACCAGATCTTCTGAGCCATCGGTATAAGTAATGGTTACCTGACCAGTCCGTGTACCCGTTGGAGCATCGTCTGGTATCGTTACCGTCACACGACCAAAATCATCAATGGTCATCCCTTCACCACTCACGCGATAAGTCGCACGTTCAGGTAGACCTTCCACTCCTAGACGCCCCATAGTTCCGGCTTGAAGGCTTATTGGGGTATAAACAGGATTATAAACCTCTGCTAGAGGTCGAGCTATTACTTGGATCGTAAGTGGAACAACGTCTTCAGATCCATCTTCATAACGGACAGTGATACGACCTTGCAGGCTGCCCGTTTGGGCATCTGCCGGAACCACGACAGTTACTCGGCCCTGACTATCCACTGTCATACCGGATCCGGTTACGCTATAGCTTGCTGAAGATGGTAGTCCTTGACCTTCTAGGACGACTTGATCGCCCGCTTGAACATGCGCGGTCTCATAACTTGGGTTGTAGCGTTCAGCTTCTGGTTTAGCTGTCACTTGAACAGTAATCGGAACTAAATCCTCTGAACCATCGCTGTAACGGACGGTCATTTGACCCGTCAAACTACCTGTTGCCGCATCTGCCGGAACCACGACAGTTACTCGGCCCTGACTATCCACTGTCATACCGAATCCCGTCACGCTATAGCGTGCTGAAGATGGTAGTCCTTGACCTTCTAAGACGACTTGATTGCCAGCTTGAACGTGCGCGGTCTCATAGCTTGGATTGTAGCGTTCAGCTTCTGGTTTAGCTGTCACCTGAACCGTAACCGGAACTAAATCCTCTGAACCATCGCTGTAGCGGACGGTCACTTGACCCGTCAAACTACCTGTTGCCGCGTCTGCTGGCACAATAACAGTCACACGTCCCTGACTATCCACTGTCATACCGGATCCGGTTACGCTATAGCTTGCTGAAGATGGAAGTCCTTGGCCTTCCAAGAAGACTTGGTTACCAGCTTCCACCGTCGCAGGAGTGTAACTTGGGTTGTAGCGTTCAGCTTCTGGTTTAGCTGTCACTTGAACAGTAACCGGAACTAAATCCTCTGAACCATCGCTGTAGCGGACGGTCACTTGACCCGTCAAACTACCTGTTGCCGCGTCTGCTGGCACAATAACAGTCACACGTCCCTGACTATCCACTGTCATACCGGATCCGGTTACGCTATAGCTTGCTGAAGATGGTAGACCTTGGCCTTCCAAGACGACTTGGTTACCGGCTTCCACCGTCGCAGGAGTATAACTTGGGTTGTAGCGTTCAGCTGCTGGTTTAGCTGTCACTTGAACAGTAACCGGAACTAAATCCTCGGAACCATCGCTATAACGGACAGTGACCTGACCTGTCAAACTACCTGTTGCCGCATCTGCCGGAACCACG
Source organism: Streptococcus sp. NLN64 (assembly GCF_015831295.1). Classification (NCBI taxonomy): domain Bacteria; kingdom Bacillati; phylum Bacillota; class Bacilli; order Lactobacillales; family Streptococcaceae; genus Streptococcus; species Streptococcus sp. NLN64. The sequence goes on along the minus strand of NZ_JADXDQ010000019.1, from coordinate 26,325 downwards.
ACAGTTACTCGGCCCTGACTATCCACTGTCATGCCGGATCCCGTCACGCTATAACTTGCTGAAGATGGTAGTCCTTGACCTTTTAGGACGACTTGATCGCCCGCTTGAACATGCGCGGTCTCATAACTTGGGTTGTAGCGTTCAGCTGCTGGTTTAGCTGTCACTTGAACAGTAACCGGAACTAAATCCTCTGAACCATCGCTATAACGGACGGTCACTTGACCCGTCAAACTACCTGTTGCCGCATCTGCCGGAACCACGACAGTTACTCGGCCCTGACTATCCACTGTCATGCCGGATCCCGTCACGCTATAACTTGCTGAAGATGGAAGTCCTTGGCCTTCCAAGACGACTTGGTTACCGGCTTCTACCGTCGCAGGAGTGTAACTTGGGTTGTAGCGTTCAGCTGCTGGTTTAGCTGTCACTTGAACAGTAACCGGAACTAAATCCTCTGAACCATCGCTGTAACGGACGGTCACTTGACCCGTCAAACTACCTGATGCCGCATCTGCCGGAACCACGATAGTCACACTTCCCTGACTATTCACTGTCATACCGGATCCCGTCACGCTGTAGCTTGCTGAAGATGGAAGACCTTGACCTTCTAGGACGACTTGATCGCCCGCTTGAACATGCACGGTCTCATAGCTTGGATTGTAGCGTTCAGCTGCTGGTTTAGCTGTCACCTGAACCATTACTGGAACTAAATCCTCTGAACCATCGCTGTAACGGACAGTGACCTGGCCGTGAACGGGGCCGCTAACTGCGTCAAGCGGAACAGCCACAGTTACTCGCCCCTGTGAATCAATGGTCATACCCGACCCCGTCACGCTATAGCTTACTGAAGATGGAAGTCCTTGGCCTTCCAAGACGACTTGGTTACCGGCTTCCACCGTCGCAGGAGTGTAACTTGGGTTGTAGCGTTCAGCTTCTTCATTGGTGGCTGGGATGCGATTGACCGTTAGGACCAGGCGTTCTGTTGAACCATCCGGGTAACGTACCTGAACGGTATAAGCGGTCCGCCCAGGTTTCTCGGTAGCGGGTGTAGTGACGGTCGCATTCCCTTGACCATCAAATTCAATTTGGGATCTATTATCAGAAATTACACTGAACTGTGTTCCCCTCGGAACTTGACCTGTCTGAGGCACCACTTCTGATTTTCCAATCTGGATATCGAGGACTGGGTAGTGACCCTCATAAAGATCCGCTTGAGTCATTTGTCCACTTAACTTGTTCTCCACTTGCAAGACTGAACGATCCATGTAAGAGTTGGAATAAGTATTTCGCATGATGCCAGCTGACTGACTAGAGCCCACCATGACTCCACGCTCTTTCCAAGTTTCCGCCAAGGCAGAAGCTCCACTTGCGTCCGCAATAGCAGCAATTTGAGCTGCAAATTCGGCTCGACTGAGTGGATTCTTAAGAGTGTATTCGATGGTATAAGCAGCTGGTTCATAATAACCACTCAAGGTGACGCTTGGGGTCTTGACTTCCTCAATAATCGGCCGGAAGATCGGAGCCAGATTCTGACGTCTACGTTCGGCTTCTTCTTGGCTGCTGACGCCTTCCAAACTGATAGCTGGAGTATTTTTTGTGTGGACAAGGCCTGTACCATCCACCACCAAAGGAATCGCTTTACTGATACCGACGCCTCCAGCATTGGAAGCATACAAGCTCACTTGGTTGGTATCGACTAGGCTCATCAATTCCGCCGGTAATTTTTGAACGATGTAAGGAATGGTACCCGCTGGCTCGGTTAGCACACTGCGGCCCTTAACCAGTTCATACCGGGTTATAAATTTGAAGCCTTTTACTTGTCCATCTTCAGTGACAAGGGGAAGAATTTCGGAAACTTCTTGGTTACTTGGTGAATCAGCTGTCTTCCGGTTTTTTGTATCGGAAAAAATACTATCTACCGTCGTCTCTGCTTGGGAAGCATCACGGTTAGGCATATCGGCCGCAAACCAAGCGCCATTCAAGGTGTCAACGACCAAACGGTTGATGTTGAAGACGCGATCGTAGTTGTCTCCACTTACAAAAGCAGATCCGAAAGTCACAGCTTGACTACCCACGAGCTCCGTCACGGTTTTGCCGTCTTTAAGGGTAATCGTTAGCGGAAAATTAGTTGCATCCGATGTGTTATTGGGATCATCTGGGAAGCTGACAAAGCGCTTGAGCACCGGGATGGACCAAAGTTGGTTCTCCTGGCTCGAAGTCAATTCCAGACTCACATCGTAAATGGAATCCGTCTTAACCTTAATGCTCTCAATATTGTTGTAAAAATTTGGATTCTCAAACCAAAGCAAGTAGTTACCGGATTGGCCTTCCTGATTGTATTCTTGCGAGAAACCCACTCCCTTGAACTTGTTCCAGTTCGTCTGGCGCAAGATGATCTGATTGCCCTTGTTTTCAAAGCGGTCAAAATAGGTTCCACCATAAATTTCCACAATGAACTTTGGATCGACCACATTCGGAGTAAATCCGTTCACGCCTAAATCAATAGGGGCTTGTGGTTTAGCAGGAGTTACCTCTGTAGCGGAAAGGCCTGCTTCTGATACCACTTGGTTAGGGTTAGCCTCTACTGCCACAGGTTTTTCAGATGACACTGAATTTGTGCTCTCTGTTTCTGACTGGTCTGAAGCAGTGGTCCTTGCGACTGTCTCTCCCAAAGAGTTCGGTTCTTCCTGTATTGCACGTGCTTGAACCGGCTCCACTTTCAAGGGTTCCGCGACCGTAGACGATCCTGACTGGACCAAAGTTGCTTGACGGGAATCTTCCGTCTGAGAGGATAGTGTTTCACCTGAAGGGGCAGGGGGCGGCAGTTCCGCTCCTCCAAGGGTCGCATCCGCCGGATAAACCACTGGAGATTCAGTTCCTAAAGCCTCGGCCGGCTCATTCTGAGCCTCTACACTCAAACCTTCCTTAACCTCTGGAACATCTGCTGCTGCCTGTTCAGCTGCCTGAACTGGACCTCCGCCAAAAATCACGCTTCCAAGAAAAACGGAGGCTGCTCCGATGGAATATTTTCGAATGGAAAATCGTTGAACAGTTTTTGTAAACGGTTCAGTTTTCATACATAGAACTCCTTCCTTCTTTTAAAATCCCCGAAGTTTTTTCAAAAGAATCTCTCATACATGGAAAATCAATCAGTCATTACTCATTGAACGCAAATTGGAAAACATGTCGTGCCTTGACCCCATTTCTTCGGTTTTTAGGTCGCGATTTTATCCAATTTGTTCTTAGGACATCCTTCAATTTTCACAATGTATCATATTATATTTTAGTTCAAAATCCGCAAAAAGTCCATGCTTTCTCTACCTTTTTCCTTGGGAAATTTATACTGAACTAATTTCAAAATCAGAATACTCGCGGAATTTCAAAAAATGACGAGGATAGCCGATGATGGTAGTTCCACAGGTCTGGGAGACCTGTGGAATATACTCTTTTAGTTTATCTTTTATTACTGTGTTAGCTCGTCTTGCCGTACTTTAGTACTGCCTGCGACTCGCTGCCTTGTACTAAAATCAAACTAAAAGACTATATTATCGCTAAAGCGTGCAAGGCACGCAATCAAAGGGGTTCGGCGGAGAGGATTATACTCTCTTAGTTTATCTTTTATTACTGTGTTAGCTCGTCTTGCCGTACTTCAGTACTGTCTGCGACTCGCTGCCTTGTACTAAAAGCAAACTAAAAGACTATAACACATTCAGTTTTGAAATGTAATGAGCATCAGATTTTGACATCCAATGAGAATTACAATTCTTGAACCGCAAAAAACCCCTCCAAAAGGAGGGGTAGGGAAACCAAATTTCATTCATACAAGGGTGATCTCCCTCTTACTCATACATGTTGATACTCTTATCTAGTATGTACCTACCGACTATTCTTCGTCTTTGCGACGACGTCCGACAATTCCAAATCCTGCAAGAAGACCTAGAATTCCGAGAGCTGTTGCGCCAGCTGCATCTTCAGTACCAGTTTCAGGAAGTGCTTCCGCTGGTGCTTCAGGTTGAACTGGAGTTACAGGTTCTGGTTTAGGTTCAGGTTTAGGTTCAGGTTTCGGTTCTGGCTTAGGCTCTGGTTTAGGCTCAGGTTTTGGTTCTGGCTTAGGTTCAGGCTTAGGCTCAGGTTTTGGAACCTCAACATAAGGGATTGGAGTTGGTTTAGTTGGATCTTTTGGTACAGGAGGAATATAACCCTTAGTTGGATCGTTTGGATCAACTGGTTTCAATGGTTCTCTTGTATCTGGATCAACTGGTACCAAACCAGGAACGTGTGGAATAGCTGGTTGACTTGGATCCGTTGGTGGAACAAGTTTACCTGGATCTGTTGGATCGTTGGTATATGGTACTTCAGTCCATGGTTTGTCCGGAGTTACACCTGGAGGGAACTCTGGGACATAGTTAGAGATTGGAGCGTAAATAACTTGATCTAGGATATCTGCTGAATCAGCTGTAATTCCTGTGTGTGCTCCCGCCTCAACTTGTGATGGATCTACAAGGATGAAGCCTTTATAAACTGGAGTCTTGTAGCTTTCGAATGAAGTGCCGTCTTGTGCTACCCAATCACCAAGTGTCGTTTCACCAGTTACCAGATTGATGGTTCCCTCACGACGGAAGCGGAGAGTGTCACGATGCATTGGTACTTCAGATGCTGGAATCTCTTTCAAGCTTCCATCTTCTGCACGTACATAGTAACGAACCTCACGGTTAACTTCCTCAGTCAATTTAAGGATGTCTTCCTTATCTGGATCTGGGTAATTTGGTGTATTTGGATCTGTTGGATCAACTGGCTTGTTAGGATTTACAGGTTTTTCAGGTGTTACAGGGATGATCTTCGCTTTGAGGTCTACGTAGTAAACATCAACGCCATCTTGACCATCGAAGTGTGTGCCTGAAACAAAACCATCTCTCACAAGTTCGTAACCAAGTTTCACATACTTCACAATTGTGTCAGCAGTAGAGTAGTTAATAACTTGTGATGAAGTACCTTCCATAACAGCTGAGCTCTCAAGTTCACGGACAACTGTTGTGCCATCTTGTTTCACTTCGCGGTAGATAATTTGTGCTTTATCGATACGTGCGTAAGGAATTACAGTTGGTTTAGTTGGATCCTCTGGAACAGGAGGGATATAACCCTTAGTTGGGTCATTTGGATCAACTGGCTGCAATGGAATTTGCGGTTCAAATCCTGGTACATAAGGAATGTTTGGTTGAGCTGGATCTGTTGGAGGAACAATCTTACCTGGATCTGTTGGATCGTTGGTGTATGGTACCTCTGTCCATGGTTTCTCTGGTAGATCCGCAGGGAAATCTGGGATGTAGTTAGCAAGTTTCACATACACAACTTCATCGTGGATGTCAGCTGATGTAGCGGTGATTCCTGTGTGAGCACCCTTCATTGCATCTGCAGCATTAGCAAGGATATGACCTTTATAAACTGGAGATGCATAATCTTGGAAGGATGTGCCGTCTAGAGCAACCCACTCACCAAGAGTGTTTTCGCCTGTTACAAGGTTAACAGTTCCTTCACGACGGAAGCGGAGAGTGTCTTCCTTAGTTGCGATTTCCATTTCTGGAATCTTCGTAAGGTTTCCATTCGCATCTCGAACATAGTATTTAACGTCACGATTTACTTCCTCAGTCAACTTCACAATATCAGGGTTTTCAATTGGAGGGTAGACTGGTGAATCTGGATCTGTTGGATCTGTTGGTTTGTTTGGCTCTTGTGGTTTTTCAGGTGTTACAGGAATGATCAATTCTTTCAAGTCAACGTAGTAAACTGCGCTATCTTGAGTGAAGCGAGTACCTGATACAAAACCATCTTTCACAAGTGCATAACCAAGGCGTTTGTATTTCGTAATGGTGTCTGCTGTAGAGTAATTGATGAGATCATCGATTGCTCCTTCGAGAACCGCTGATGTCTCAAGCTCACGAACAACAGTTGTTCCATCTTGACCTACGACACGGTAAACAACTTGTGCAGAAGACATGTTGCGTACATATGGAATCTTCGTATCATCTGTAGGAGTTGTTGGAACTGGAGGGATGTAACCCTTGCTTGGATCTTGTGGATCCACTGGTTTCAATGGTTCATTGGTTCCTGGATCTACTGGTGTCAAACCTGGTACATATGGAATGGCAGGTTGTTGTGGATCAGTAGGAGGAACAATGCTTCCAGGATTCGTTGGATCTGTTACATACGGTACTTCTGTCCAAGGGTTAGTTGGAGTTACGCCTGGAGGAAACTCTGGAACATAGTTACCAACTGGTACGTAGATAACTTGATCATGGATATCTGCTGATGTTGCAGTGATTCCATTATGAGCTCCGGCTTGAAGTTGAGCCGCATTTTCCAAGATGTATCCTGGAACAGATGGGGATGTGTAAGAACCAAATGCTGAACCATCTACAGCCACCCAGTTTTGGAGGGTAGTTGCACCTGTTGCCAAGTTGATGGTACCTTCACGACGGAAGCGAAGTGTATCTGACTTCATGGCTGCCTGTTCAGGCGTCATTTCAGTCAAGCTACCATCTTTACCACGGATGTAGTAACGAACGGTACGAACAACTTCTTCTTCCAATTTGAAGATGTCTGTGCTTGGCTCTACGCTAGGATCCGTTGGTTTTTCTGGATCTGGGTAGTTTGGTGTTGTTGGATCTGTTGGATCTGGATTCTTAGGCAATTCTGGTGTCTCTGGATCAACCGGTTTATTTGGTGTAACTGGTTTTTCTGGAGTTACCGGGATAACAATGGCCTTCACATCAACGTAGAAGGTATCAATACCATCTTGACCGTCGAATTTAGTACCTGGAACAAAGCCATCTTTCACAAGAGTGTAGCCTTTGAGGTAAAGCTCTTTCAAAGTAGCTGCTGTTGAGTACTGAATTTCTTGACCTTCTTCACCATTGATAATATCTGACTTAGCCAATTCCGCATTGACAACAGTACCCGCTTCATCTACAAGACGGTAAATGATTTGAGCTTTGTCTTCCACAGCATTCTTGATGTATGGAATCTTCGTATCTGTTGTTGGTGTTGTCGGAACCGGAGGGACATAACCCTTGTTTGGATCTTGTGGATCCACTGGTTTCAATGGTTCATTGGTTCCTGGATCAACTGGGATCAAGCCTGGCACATATGGAATTGCCGGTTGACTTGGGTCTGTTGGTGGAACAATATCTGTTGGTTTATTTGGATCAGTGACATACGGAACTTCAGTCCATGGGTTGGTTGGAGTTACGCCTGGAGGGAATTCTGGAACATAGTTACCAACTGGTACGTAGATAACTTGATCATGAATATCCTCAGAATCAGCAGAGATACCATTATGGGCACCAGCCTGAAGTTGAGAAGCGTTTTCCAAGATGTAACCAGGGATTGAAGGTGATGTGTAGGCTCCAAATGCTGAACCATCTACAGCTACCCAGTTTTGTAGAGTCGTTGCTCCAGTTGCCAAGTTGATCGTTCCTTGACGACGGAAACGTAGTGTATCTGACTTCATCTCAACAAGATTTGCTGGCAATTCAGTCAATTGTCCGTCTGTACCACGTACATAGTAACGAACGGTACGTACCACTTCTTCCTCAAGCTTGAAGATGTCTGTGCTTGGCTCTACATTAGGATCCTTCGGTTTTTCTGGATCCGGGTAGTTTGGTGTTGTTGGATCTGTTGGATCTGGATTCTTAGGAAGTTCCGGAACTTTGTCTGGATCAACTGGTTTATCAGGTGTTACCGGCGTTTCTGGAGTTACCGGAATCACAATGGCTTTGACATCTACATAGTAAGTGTCTACTCCATCTTGTCCATCATACTTCGTACCAGCTGCAAATCCATCTTTCACAAGAGTATAGCCTTGAAGGTAAAGCTCTTTCAGAGTTGCTGCTGTTGAGTACTTGATTTCCTCCCCTTCTTTACCAACGATAAGTCCTGAATCACGGAGTGATGGATTGATAATTTCACCAGCTTCGTTCACTTCACGATAGATAATGCGTGCTTGATCTTCTTTCACTTCAGAATCTGGATTCTTCACATAAGGAATCTCCGTATCTGTAGTTGGAGAAGTTGGAACTGGTGGAACATAACCTTTACCAGGATTCTCAGGATCAACTGGTTTCAACGGCTCATTTGTTTCCGGATCAACTGGTGTCAAACCTGGAACATAAGGAATTGCAGGTTGTTGTGGATCAGTTGGAGGAACAATTGTAGCTGGGTTGGTAGGATCTGTTGTATATGGTACTTCTGACCATGGATCTGTTGGTGTTGAACCTTCTGGGAACTTAGGCACATAGTTACCAACTGGTACGTAGATAACTTGGTCGTGGATATCCTCAGAATCTGCACCGATACCGTTATGAGCTCCAGCTTGGATTTGCGCTGCATCTTCCAAAATGTAGCCTGCTACAGATGGAGATGTGTAAGCTCCAAAGGCAGAACCGTCAAGAGCTACCCAGTTTTGTAGGGTGGTTTCACCAGTTGCAAGGTTGATGGTTCCTTCACGACGGAAGCGGAGAGTATCAGACTTCATAGCTGCCTGTTCAGGCGTCATTTCAGTCAATTGACCATCTTTACCACGGATGTAGTAACGAACTGTCCTCAAGACTTCATCTTCCAAACGCAAGATATCTGTTTTATCAGGGGTTGGATAGTTTGGAGTCGTTGGATCCGTTGGATCTGGGTTCTTAGGTAGATCAGGTGTATCTGGATCAACCGGTTTGTTTGGATCAACTGGTTTTTCCGGAGTAACTGGGATAATAATCGCAGTCACATCAACGTAGTAGGTGTCGATATCATCTTGACCGTTGAAGGTCAAACCTTCACGGTATTTCGCCCCTGCAACAGTAGAGTTGGTTGAAAGGGTGTAACCTTTGAGGTACAAGTCTTTCAAGGTCTCTGTTGTAGAGTAAGTAATGCGGGCACCTTCTTTACCGTTAATGATTCCAGATGTTGCAATCTGTTCATTTACGATGGTTGTTCCATCAGCAGATACGACACGGTAGATTACCTGTGCACGATCGTCTTTGGCATCTGGATCAACTGGTTTATCTTGTTCAATATATGGGATTGTGGTTTCCACACCTGGATCAGTTGGTGCAGGTGGGATGTAACCCTTGCTTGGATCAGTTGGATCCACTGGTTGCAATGGAGATCCATCCGTTGGGTTTGTTGGAACAAAGCCTTCAACGTAAGGAATCCGTTGAGTTTCATCCGTAGGCGGAACAATCTTGCTTGGATCAGTTGGATCGTTCACGTAAGGAACTTCTGTCCAAGGATTAGTTGGGGTAGAACCATCAGGGAATTTCGGAACATAGCGAGAAATTGGTTTGTAGACAACGATATCGAGATAATCTTCATCTGTTGCACCAACATTCGCATGACCTCCAGCTTCTTTCTGGTCAGCATTGACAAGGACATATCCTGTTACGACAGGGGAAGTCTTATTCTCAAAGCTGTTTCCAGGAGTAGCAGTCCAATCGCCAAGGGTTGTTGCACCTGTTACCAAGTTGATGGTTCCCTCACGACGGAAGTTGAGTGTATCCACAACTTCAGCAGCTACCGCATTCCCATCTTGGTCCACGTATCGGATAGTCCGTTTCACTTCCTCTGTCAACTTCAGAGCTTCTTCTTTGTCTGGAGTTGGGTAAACAGGAGGATTTGGATCTTCAGGATCTGGGTAACCAGGTGTCTTAGGATCAACTGGTTTTTCAGGTTCAATAGGATTTTCCGGAGTAATTGGAATGATGATTGGAGTCAAGTCAACAAAGTAGTTTGTCACTGTACCTGGCTCACCACTGAAGGTTGCTCCAGTTGGGTAACCGTTGTTTACAAGTTGGTAACCTTGCGCATGGTATTTAGCCACGATGGTTGACACTTGATCTTGGGTATAAGGAACAGCCTCACCCTGGTTACCAGTCAATTGACCGGAAGCTTCCAATTGTTTTACGACGGTTGCTCCGTCAGCTGTCACCTCACGGTAAACGATTTGAACAGCGATCTTCTCTGGATCTGGGTTCTTCGCATAGTAGACTTTATCAACAATATTCTCGCTTGCATTGGTAATACCAGTGTGAGCTCCGAATTGAGATTGTGATGTATCTACCAAGTGGTAGCCTGGAATTGCTGGAGATGTCCGGTTGGTAAACTCAGCAGTTGCTGGTTGCCAGCCTTCTTCGTTCCAAACAACTTCACCAGTTACAAGGTTGACAACACCTTCACGACGGAAGCTTACTGTATCAGAAACTTCTCCGCTAAGGACAGCTTCTGTACCTTGCTCGAGATATTGGATGGTACGGGTAACATCTTTCAACATCTTGCTTGGATCTTTCGAATCTGGGTCCGTTGGATCTGGATAATTTGGTGAATCCGGATCGTTCGGATCAACTGGGTTATTTGGATCAACTGGTTTTTCAGGTGTAACCGGAGTCAATTTGGCTTTCAAGGTTACATAGTAAGTATCTGTACCCTTGGTTCCGTCGAAGGTTGCCCCACGTGGGAATCCGTCATTGACAAGTTCATAGCCGAGTTTCTTGTACTTGGCGATAGTTTCAGCGGTTGCATAACCTGTTCCATTTGGACCGATGATTTCGCCCTTCTTACCTTTGAACTCATCTGAACGTTCCAATTCACGAATAACAGTGCGTCCATCTTGCTCTACGTATTGGTAGATAATGACAGCAGCATCAATCCGTGCATATGGAATCTCAGTTACTTGAGTTGGATCAGTTGGTGAAGGAGGAATGTAGCCTTTAGTTGGATCATTTGGATCAACTGGTTGAAGTGGAATTGTAGGCTCAAATTCAGGGATGTAAGGAATCACCTGAGTTGGGTCTGTTGGTGGTACCAACTTGGTTGGATCGGTTGGATCTTCCTTATACGGTACCTCACTCCATGGGTTATTTGGTTTATCCTCATCTGGAACATCTGGGAAGGATGGAACGTACTTGGCAATTGGAACATAAACAACGCGATCTGTAATATCTGGATCAGTAGCGTTAATGCCTGTGTGTTCCCCTTCTTCTTTCTGATTAGCATCTTTCAAGATGTAGCCTGGGATAACTGGAGAAGCAACATTGCTAAAGCTGTTTCCATCCTTAGCAACCCATTCATTAAGGGTTGTTTCACCTGTAGCCAAGTTAATAGTACCGGTACGTTCGAAGGTCAAAGTATTAACAACATCAGTCGAAAGTACTTTTCCAGATTCATCAACATATTGAATCGTCCGTTTGACTTCTTCTGTCAAGGTTTGAATAGCTGGATCTGTTGGATCTGGATAATTTGGCGTAGTTGGATCTGTTGGATCTGGATTCTTAGGAAGTTCTGGAACTTTATCTGGATCCACTGGTTGATCAGGAGTTACCGGAGTTGTTGGTGTTACAGGGATAATGATTGCTGTGACATCGACATAGTAAGTATCCACATCATCTTGTCCGTTGAAGGTTAAACCAGTGCGGTAATGACGATCTACATCCACGCTTGAATTTGTTGAAAGTGTATACCCTTTGAGGTAGAGTGCTTTCAAGTCTTCCGTTGTAGAGTACGTAATTGCCTCACCCGCATTACCTGGAATTTCAGCAGATTCTGCAATGTTAGGATTTACAACTGCATTTCCTGCTGCGTTCACAACACGGTAGATGATCTTAGCCTTGTCTGCAAGAGACTTGTAAGGAATCTTAGTTTCCACACCTGGATCTGTTGGTGCCGGTGGAATGTAACCCTTCTTAGGATCTGTTGGATCTACAGGTTGCAATGGTTGTCCATCTGCAGGATTTGTTGGCACAAAGTTTTCCACATAAGGGATAATTTGTGTTTCATCCGTTGGTGGAACAATCTTGCTTGGATCTGTTGGATCATTTACATACGGAACCTCTGTCCATGGGTTCGTTGGTGTAGAACCATCTGGGAATTCAGGAACATAACGAGAGATTGGTTTATAGACAACATTATCAACGATATCATTATCTGTCGCGTTAATTCCATCATGCGCCCCTTCTTCTTTCTGATTAGGGTCTACAAGAATGTAACCTTTAACCACAGGAGAAGGCTTATCAGCAAAACTAGTTCCATTTTCAGGCGTCCAATCACCTAAAGTAGTCTCACCAGTCACCAAGTTAATGGTTCCTTCACGGCGGAACTTAAGCGTATCCTCTACATCAGAAGCAAGAGGATTACCAGACTGATCTACATACTTAATGGTACGTTTGACTTCTTCTGTTAATTTCTTAACTTCTTCATTATCCGGTGTTGGATAATTTGGTGTATTTGGATCCGTTGGATCTACTGGATTATTTGGATCCACTGGATTCTCAGGTGTAATCGGAATAATCCGAGGTTTCAAGTCGACATTAAAGACTTGTTGCCCATTTTCTCCATCAAACGTTGGTAGAGCTGCGCCATTACGCTCGAATTGCTTAGTTGTTTCGTTATAAGTATAGCCTGTATACCCATCAACCACCAATTCATAACCTTGCTTCTTGTAGGCATTCAATTGCGCAAGAACTTGATCTGCTGTGTAAGGAATTGTCTCACCAGCACTTCCAGCAAGGTTTTCTGACTCAGACAGTACAATCGGGTTAGCAGCATTGGCTACGTTCCGATAAACAACCTTGGCGGTGTCCGTCATTTCAAAGACAACTTTAGTTACCCAGTTTTCTGGAACCCCTGTGTTGGTCATATTTGACCAGAAGGTATCGCTTACCACATCACGACCGCTTGCATCTTTGGTCAGAATCTTCTCTTCAAATCCATCTTTAGTCAAGACCGCATGAACGCTTTCCCCTTGACCACGTTGATTCACAAGAGATTGCAAGTTAGGTACATTAGATTCTGTAATGGTTGCAACATAGCCTGCCAAACTCTTATTGACTGTTGAATAAGGATCTTTCGTTTGACTATCTGTTGTCGTTTTCCAGCCGGAATCGGAAGTAGCTGAGTAAGGAATCTTATTGTACTCCTGAAGGAAAACGTCTCCCCCAGTAATGGTGGTATTTGCAAAACGTTGCTTCAAGACTTCCGTATCCAAACGGAGGTTCATATTCCGTTCCCAATCAGAAGTCTCTGTTACAGAGTTCGCCTCGTTGGCAAAAACTTCAGAAATTGGCACAACAGAACCGTCAGCCTTCTTCACATAATACTCAATTGTATTTGTGTGTTTCGCAAGTGGATTGATCTTCGTACCGTTTGCAACCCAAACGCTGTGTGAGTTTTGTGTGGTTAAGTCAATATCATAGGAACGATCTTGGCTACTTTCTGGTTCAACAGGTCGTATACCGCCTCTTGAATTCGCCAATGGAATAGATGGACTGGAACCTGTAATATCAGTTGGTCCACCAAAACCTTGGATATCGACATCTCCTTGTTTGACATCAATCCAGACACCATTTTGCTTCTGTGCATCTGTTTGAAGTGGAGCTTTGTGAGTTCCTTCATTCCGAGCGTAAACTGTATAGGTCTCTGCATTCACAGCTGAATCCAAGACAAATTCCATCTTGGTCCCTGGGACATTTCCATAAATCAGGTTAGGCGTACCAGCTGTCGGAGGATTAAATCCTTGAGGGGTTGAGTTCGGTAGTTTCCCGTTTGGATCTTCAATTTGATTTCCAAGAGGTGTCGTATAGCGCTGCAAACTGAAGTAAAGCGGCGTATCAACACGGAAAACAACATTTTTGGTTGCTCCAAGAGGAACCGAAATCAACTCAGCATAGTGGTTTCTATTATCATCCCGGATATCTACCACTGTACCCTGCTTCACATTGAAGAGTGGTTGTGTTGCAGAACCCTCACGTGAATCGAGGGAAATCAGGTCATCGTAATCATTTCCGATATTTCGACTTCCGTTTCGGTTTTTCGCTACGACGATAAACTTCGCATAGTCATCAACAGTGATGGTACCAGCATTATTAACACCGATGTAGTTATAACCATCATAGGAACCAGACGGTGTTCCATTTCCATTATAGGGAGCCTTACCATCGGATGTAAAGCTATTATACGAATGCTTTCCAAAAACAATGTGCGAGTCATCCCCGAGATCCATAGCTACACCACGACCAGTATTGTTGAAAACAACATTCGATTGTTGGCCAGTTGTAAAAGTAGCATTGTGACCTGTAATAATGGAATCACGACCTGTAAAGGTTGCCTTACCTTCTTTACCAATAGAGATGGTTGCAGAAGAGTTGGCTAATTTACTTGTATTTCCAGCACCGTAACCACCATAGCGATCCGCATCCGTCTCATTTCCACCTGGACGTTTAACACCGATCGAAATCGCTTGACCAATGGACGAGTTAATGTTTAAGGTTGAGGCTTCACCCGTCTTCACAGTACCGGTCAATGGCATGTAGATAGCAGCATCATGGTAGCGAGATTTAGCTGAAGTATCGTTTGACTGATTCATGTTGATGGTCAAACTACCCTTATCCTTCACTTCAACAGTTGCGCTGTTTGGAAGACTAATCGCGTCACCAGAAGCGGTACGATTTACTGTAAATGTAGCATCTTCATCAACAACCACTGCACGAACATCGTGGATATTGGCTGGACGGCGATTATTCCGACCATTTTGATCGGTGTAGTTTGCTCTTTCTCCCTGCCATGCAGTATTCATTTGAACATACTGAGTTCCACCAGCTAAAGAAGTATAGCTGTCTGACAGGCTAGACGTTGTATTTCCCTTGATGACCACAGTCGTTTGTGGACCAGCACCAAAGAGAACACCTTCACTCTTTACATCTTCAAAGGTCACCGTTGACGAACGGTTTTGACTAAGATCAATTGGACCATTTGAGTTGGCAGAATAAACACTCAAGTTACTAAAGAGGATATCTCCGACAGCACTTGAAGTTGGTTTAATAGAGTAAGAACGGAAATCAATCGCACTATTGGCACCATCACCATAGATATTTATAGCACGATTCGCAATTGCTAGGGACAAAGTCCGGTCAACAGCTTTTGTCTTCGCATTTGTCGCTTCAGATGAACCATTACCATTGGTAATGCCATTCACAGTATTCGGAGCAAAAATTTGTCCTTGTACCTTGATATCTGTAACGCTAGCGTTGGATAGAGCAGCCACAAATTGGTCCCAATTTGTAACAGTTGTTGCTGTTGTTGGAGCAGTTGCAGCCCGGAAGGCACTGTTCAGGGGCATTGCCTGTGGACGAGCTACGTCAGTCTCCTTGCTTTCTGTTGCTGATTCTGCCTTTTTTTCTTCATCAGACTTCGTTTCAGCAGCAGTAGCCGTATTTTCAGCTACTGTAGTTGCCTCTTCTGAAGATGACGAAGAACTTGACGTAGAAGCTTCAGCTGAAGCAGTAGACATTTCGGAACTTGCAGACCTTACTACTGTTGCGTCACTTGTTACTACAGCAGGTTCTGCATTGTAAGTAGACGTGTCTGAAGCAGCTTCCAAAGAGACATCCGAAGATGAACCAGTCGAAGCCGAGCTGTTGCTTTCATCAGACTCAGAGGTTGCCGTTTCCTCTGCTTGTACATTCTGCCCAGTAAAGAGCATTGTTCCAAGCAAGACAGACGCAGCACCAAAAGAATATTTCCGAATGGAAAACCTCTGGACTGATCGATCAAACATGTGTTTCTTCATGTCGTCTTTCATTCTCCTTTTTTATTATTAACCTAGCACACGAAACCAAGATTACGAATACTATAGGCTGTATTATGATAACATTTCATAGCATTATTGTAAAGGAATTCGAGGCGCTATTTTTGTGATTTATATTACAAAAACACCCTATATAACAAGGTTTACCCTTCACAATCTCTTTAACCGGATAATCGGTTATATTAGTTAAAAGGTTCTTAATAAAAAAAAAAAAAAACCACCAATATTTTGATTTAGTTGTTTGGTCTGATTTTTTTAGACAGACTGTCCAAAAAAAGAGACTGGAATCATTCATCCAATCTCTATCAATAACTAGAAA
Source organism: Streptococcus sp. NLN64 (assembly GCF_015831295.1). Lineage (NCBI taxonomy): Bacteria > Bacillati > Bacillota > Bacilli > Lactobacillales > Streptococcaceae > Streptococcus > Streptococcus sp. NLN64. The sequence continues at coordinate 10,390 of NZ_JADXDQ010000019.1, read as the reverse complement.
AAAACTAGTGTAGTCTTTTAGTTTACTTTTAGTACAAGGCAGCGAGTCGTAGACAGCTCAAAATCTCTAGGGGAGATTTTGAGCTTACTGAAACACTTTCGAAGAAAGTTTCAAATAAGTACATAAGTACAGCAAGACGAGCTAACAAAGTAACAAAAGATAAGCTAAAAGGGGATATCACAACCTATTCAAGGCAGCTTCTATATGCTTCAAGGACTTATCTTTCCCCAAAAGGAAAATGGTATTTGGCAAATCTGGGCCATGCATCTCACCAGACACCGCCACACGAATTGGCATAAAGAGATTTTTTCCTTTAACACCTGTTTCTTTTTGAACTTCCTTGATCAACGGAGCAATCTGGTCTACTTGGAAATCTTCCTCAGACAAATCCGCTAGTTTCTGACGGAAGGTTGACAAAACAAGAGGAACAGTCGCACCTGCTAATACCTCAGCTGCTTCCTCCGAAAGCGTTGGGAAGTCACCAAAGAAGAGATCTGTCAGAGGCACAATGTCCTCTGCCGCAGTCAATTGCGGTTGGTAAAGGGAAACCATCTCCGCAGCCTTATCCGTCCAACGACCAGCTTCCTCTAAGAATGGTTTGGTCAAAGTTAAAACAGTTTCCAAGTCAGCCTTCTTGAAGTATTCATTACTCATCCAGTCCAGCTTCTTCTGATCAAAGGCTGCAGGGGACTTGCTGAGACGGGCTTCATCAAACAAGTTCACTAATTCTGCCTGACTAAAGATTTCTTCCTCCCCACCTGGGTTCCAGCCAAGAAGAGCGATAAAGTTAAAGACAGCTTCTGGCAAATACCCTTTTTTGCGATAATCTTCAATAAATTGAAGGGTATTGGTGTCCCGTTTAGAAAGTTTCTTGCCAGTTTCACTGTTGATGATCAAGGTCATGTGGCCAAAACTTGGTGCTTCCCAACCTAGGGCTTCGTAGACCATCAATTGTTTTGGCGTGTTCGCAATGTGGTCATCGCCACGGATAACGTGTGAAATCTCCATCAAGTGGTCATCAACAACCACCGCAAAGTTATAGGTTGGGTAGCCATCGCGTTTCTGGATAACCCAGTCACCACCAATGTTTCCCCCTTCAAACTCAATCTCACCCTTAACCATGTCTACCCATTTGTAGATGTGGTCTTCTTTTACGGCTAAACGAACGGTTGGCTGGATACCAGCAGCTTTCCGCTCAGCAATATAAGTCGCTTTCTCGTCTTCAGTCATCCCTAAGAATTCATTGATATAACGAGGTGTTTCACCAGCTGCTTCTTGGCGTTCTCGTTCTGCGGCCAATTCTTCCTCTGTTACATAAGACTTATATGCCAAACCAGCTTCTAACAATTGATCGATGTAGGTTTGGTAAATTTCCAACCGTTCTGACTGGCGGTAAGGACCAAAGTCACCCGGATTTACCGGACTTTCATCCCAATCCATACCCAACCAGGCTAAGTTTTCCAACTGTGAACGCTCCCCGTCTTCCACATGGCGCTTGCGGTCGGTATCCTCAATCCGGATCACAAAATCACCGCCATGGTGGCGAGCAAATAAGTAGTTAAAGAGCGCTGTCCGCGCATTTCCAATATGCAAAAGTCCTGTTGGACTTGGTGCATAACGCACCCGAATCTTGTTTGTCACAATCCTATCCTCATTTAATCTTTTTTTGAAATTATACCACAAGTCTAGGGATTCAAAAACTGGTCTGGATCAATCTCCCACTCTCCAAAAATCCCCGGTTCCAAGACCCAATTCCGTCGAGCCTGCAAGTGCTCAACTGGTTCTTGAGCCAAAAGCAGGTTGGTCGCCTTATCTTCTATAGCTAGGAAGCGCAGCTGCCGATTGGCCGCATAGCCTCCTAAATCTGCAGCGATTTCGTAAACATAGACCTGCTCAGGATCCACACTGTCAATAAAATCCAATAATTGATCTTCTATATAGTTTCGATCACTCACCATCCTCTACTCCTCGTAATATAATTTTAGCGGGTTATTAAAACCCAGTTTGGACAATAATTGTATCATTGCTTGACTATTGCAATGTTTCCCCAGAACAATAGAGTTATGGAAAAGACTCATGGTTGTTTCTTACCATCCTTTACCAAGAGAAGCACTGCCTGAGCAGCCATCCCTTCTTCACGTCCCACAAATCCTAGTTTCTCCGTTGTGGTTGCCTTGAGATTCACAGCTTGCTCCTCCATGTGGAGCAGGTCTGCAATCCTTTTTTTCATAGCTGGCAAATGCGGTGCCATTTTGGGTCGCTCAGCCAAAATGGTCGCATCGATATTGCCAACGCGATAGCCTTCTTTTTTCATTTCTTCATATACGGAAGCCAAAATTTTAGTAGAAGCAATACCTTTCAATTCGGGATTGGTGTCTGGAAAGGCATGACCGATATCTCCACGTCCGAGCGCTCCGATAAGGGCGTCGGTAATGGCATGAAGGAGAACATCCGCATCGGAATGCCCCTTGAGCCCACGGTCAAAGGGCACGTGAATGCCCCCCACAATCAAGGAACGGCCTTCTACCAGCTCATGCACATCATAGCCTTGGCCAATTCGGATCATTTGAAACCTTCCTTTCTAAGGAATTGCCCTAAAATGAGGTCTTCTGGCGTTGTCATCTTCACATTCCAGTAAGAACCCGGAACCAGCCCCACCTTGACAGAGCTAAAAGTCTCCACGAGACTCGCATCATCCGTCCCCAAATAACCTGCCTGCAGAGCCTTCTTATGCACTTCCGCTAATAAAGCAGCTTCAAAAAATTGCGGCGTCTGAGCCGCCATCAAGCGCTCCCGTGGCACCGTTTGCTGAACACGTCCAGCATGCACTTCTTTAATGGTATCCTTAACAGGCACTGCCAGAATAGAATTAGGCTGACCCTTGAGGTCCTGGAGCTGGTCCGAACTGATGAAAGGGCGGGCTCCGTCATGAACCATAACCCAATCTGCGTCCACATAGGCCAAACCCAACCGCACTGAATCCTGACGTTCCGGTCCGCCCGTAACAAAAAGGACCTGTGGAGATAGATAATCCTCAAAGGCTGGTCTGTCCTCAGGACGGCCAACTAGCAAAATACGCTGGCAATCCGGATCCGCCTGAAAGACCTGCAGGCTGTAAACAAAGATGGCTTGCCCGTCTAACTCTAAAAGAATTTTATTCCGGTCAGCTCCCATCCGGCGGCCTGAACCAGCCACCAGTAAAATGACATCATACTTCATCCAAACACCTTCTGCAAGACTTCTGAAATGCGGGTCACACCAATTACTTCAATTCCTTGGGGAAGTTTGACGCCCTGAAGGGAATTCTGAGGAACATAGACTTTTTTGAACCCTAATTTAGCAGCTTCTTGAATCCGCTGTTCCACGCGGTTAACCCGGCGGATTTCTCCCGTCAAGCCGATTTCTCCGATAAAGGCTTCATCTGGCTGTGTCGGTAAATCCTTGTAAGAGGAGGCAATCGCTACCGCAACCGCCAAGTCAATAGCCGGCTCATCTAGCTTAACCCCACCAGCTGACTTGAGATAGGCATCCTGATTCTGCAAGAGTAAACCGGCCCGTTTCTCTAAAACGGCCATGATGAGACTGGCTCGATTAAAATCAAGACCCGTTGTGGTTCGCTTCGCATTCCCAAACATTGTTGGCGTCACCAAGGCCTGAACCTCCGCCAAAATGGGCCGAGTCCCTTCCATGGTTACCACAATAGAAGAGCCAGTAGCCCCATCCAAGCGTTCCTCTAAGAAAACCTGACTGGGATTTTGCACTTCCACCAAGCCTTCCGACTGCATCTCAAAAATTCCAATTTCATTGGTTGATCCAAAACGGTTTTTAACAGCCCGCAAAATTCGGAAAGTATGTTGGCGCTCCCCTTCAAAATAAAGAACCGTATCCACCATATGTTCCAAGGTCCGGGGACCTGCAAGCGTTCCCTCCTTGGTCATATGTCCAACAATGAAGGTGGCAATTTTATTGGTTTTGGCCAACTGCATCAGCTGATTGGTCACTTCCCGTACTTGACTGACAGAACCTTGGACGCTGGAGATATCTGGCGATAGGATTGTCTGAATCGAATCGATAATCAGATAGTCCGGTTTCAAACGCTCAACCTCTGTCCGAATACTATCCATATTGGTTTCAGCATAGAGATAGAAGTCTGAATCAGGATCCCCCAAACGCTCAGCCCGTAACTTGATTTGTTCAGCAGATTCTTCTCCACTAACGTAGAGAACGGTCCCCAGTTGTGCCAATTGGGTCGAAACTTGCAGGAGCAAGGTGGATTTCCCTATCCCCGGATCTCCCCCGATCAAGACTAGACTACCCGGAACCACCCCGCCACCAAGGACGCGGTTAAATTCTTCTAAGCCTGTCTTTGTCCGGGATACGTCGATGGAGGTCACCTGATTGAGTTTCATCGGTCTAGCCTTTTCACCCGTCAGACTCACGCGCGCGTGCTTGACCTCAGCCTGTTCAATTTCTTCCACAAAAGAGGACCAAGCCCCACAATTTGGACAGCGGCCCATGTATTTGGGGGAGTGGTAATCACAGTTTTGACAAATAAAGGTTGATTTTTTCTTAGCCATGGGAACTCCTAACGACCCGTGGAACCAAAGCCGCCTTGGCGTTGGCCACTAGCCTGATCCCCATCCGCCAAGAGGAAGGGCACAAATACAGCTTGAACAATCCGTTCTCCTACTTCCAGAGAAACCGGCTGATCGGTAATATTCTGCATCTGGGCAAAGATGTGCCCCTCATTGGCTTCATTGCCATAGTAATCTCCGTCAATCACCCCGACGGAGTTAATCAAGACCAACCCCTTCTTGCGCGGGTTCGATGAACGATCATAAAGATAGAGCACTTCATTGGCTTGCATATAAGCCTTGACCCCCGTTGGAACCAGCTTGATTTCGCCCGGTTCAAGTACCATAGCCTCCGCAACTTTAAGGTCATAGCCAGCAGCCTGAGCCGTCTCTCGCTTTGGTAACAACTGACGATCACTGTAGTGACTGACTAATTCAAAACCACGTAAACGCATGACTTCCTCCTATTTCTCATTCCTTTTATTATACACCAAAGGAGAGAGTCCTTGGGTTTGAAAACTTACCCCGCATTCACTTGGCTTGACCAGAAGCTGAACGGGAGGCAGCGCCAATCACTCACACCAAAGCCAGTCGATGCTGCCTTTTGGTATAATGGTTAGCAAGAGAAAGGAGCTCCTATGTTTTCAGACCTACCTGCCAGTTTTCTGCAGATGTCGGCGATTTTTTTATCCATTGTCATCGAAGCCTTGCCTTTCGTGCTCCTTGGCAGCATTATTTCGGGCTTCATTGAAGTCTACTTGACACCCGAAAAAGTCGTTCGTTTTCTACCTCAAAACAAATTTTTGAATATCCTGATTGGGTCCTTTGCAGGCCTGATTTTTCCCTCTTGTGAATGTGGAATTGTCCCCATTATTCACCGCTTTCTCAAAAAGAAGGTGCCGACCTATACGGCCCTTCCCTTTTTGGTAACAGCCCCTGTGATAAATCCCATTGTCCTGTTTGCGACCTTTTCCGCCTTTGGGAACTCCTGGCTTTTTGCCCTGACCCGCGCTTTAGGTTCGCTCATCTTAGCTCAAGTCCTAGGGATTCTCCTTGGCTTCGTCTGGACAGAGGACATCCTAACCAACCATCAGGAGAACTTGCCCTTGCACGGCCACAAGCACACAGACCAAGGACAGGGACACTTTTTTCAAGCCTGGGTTCATGCCCTTGATGAATTTTTCGATTCTGGCCGCTACCTGATCCTCGGTGCCCTTTTTGCCAGTTGTGTTCAGGTTTACGTACCTACGCGCATCCTGATCAGCATCTCCAGCAGTCCCTTCGTTGCCATACTCATCCTAATGGTGCTCAGTTTCCTCCTCTCCCTTTGCAGCGAAGCCGATGCCTTCATCGGATCCTCACTCTTGGGAACCTTCGGAATGGCACCCGTTATGGCTTTTCTAGTCATCGGTCCCGTCCTTGACATCAAAAACCTGCTCATGATGACCCGCGTTTTCAAAAAAACTTTCATTCGCAATTTCATCCTGGTCACCGTACTTGTCGTATTCCTCTTTGCAGCTAGTTTGGAGGTGCTCCTATGATTCGTTTTCTCATTTTAGCCGGTTACTTCGAGCTCAGCCTCTACCTGACCTGGAGCGGCAAACTCGACCACTACATCAACCTGCACTATTCCTACTTAGCCTATCTCTCCATGGCCCTGACTTTCCTCTTGGCCCTCATTCAATTACGCCTCCTTTTGAAGGAAGAAAAAGAAAAGGGCTCATCCAGTCAACGATTAGCCTATCTAGCCCTAGCTATCCCTCTTCTAGTAGGCTTTCTCTTCCCCACCGTCAGCCTCGATTCCACGACTGTTTCGGCTAAGGGCTACCAATTTCCCCTAGCAGCAGGGACATCGGCAGAAATCCAGGCAGACGAAGGAACAACGAGTCAGTACCTGAAACCCGACACCAGTTCCTACTTCACCAAAAAAGCCTATGAGAATGAAATGCAGGCTGTAGCCGCCAAGTATCTCAAAGAAGATACCATCCAGGTGACTACACAGAACTATATGGAATTTATGGAAGCTCTCTACGATTATCCTGACCAGTTCCTGGGCAAGGAAGTCCAGATGAGCGGCTTTGTCTACAACGACCCCAAACAAACCCAGCAACAATTCCTCTTCCGTTTCGGGATTATCCACTGTATTGCAGACTCCGGTGTCTACGGACTCCTAACCACCGGCCAAGACCAATCCTACCCCGACAATACCTGGGTCTCCGCCAAGGGTAAAATTGCCATTCATTTCCATAAAGACCTCAACCAAAGCCTACCTACCTTGGAGCTGACAGACTGGACTCGCATTGATGAACCCACAAACCCCTATGTTTACCGAGAATTTTAACTTCGTCACCCTCAATATTAAAGTTTTAGACAAAAATCTTAACTTTTCTACATCATCTAATAAAATTACTTTGACTCAGTGGTTGATTGGTGTTTTCCTTCGCTTTTATTGAGAGAACATTTCATGTTCTCTGATCTATAAACTCAAAGAGTCAATTCCTGACTCTTTGACCTCCGAAAACAACCTAATCAACTGTGCGGGGGTCGGACAACGAACTCTTCTCAATTGAGAGAGTTCTGCCCAACTCCTATTCGGCTGTGGTTTTAATTTGCCCATTTTCCAAGCGTACAATCCGCTCCAGCCTCTGAGCCAGATCCAAACGGTGTGTGATAACAACCAGTGTTTTATCCAAGTCCAAGAGACGGTCAAATACCCGCTCTTCCGTCTCTGGATCCAAGTGGCTGGTCGCCTCATCCAAAATGAGGAATTCAGCCCCTGTCAAAAGGGTCCGAGCTAGGGCTAAACGCTGAATCTGCCCAGTAGACAAAGCCGTCCCGTCCGTCCCGACTTGCGTATCCAATCCCATAGGCAAGGCTGCCACAAACTCCGCAGCTTCAACTAATCGTAAAACCTCCCACAAGTCAGCCTCAGCTGTTCCGACCGCAGCCGCCCAGAGTAGATTCTCCCGTAAATTTCCTTGGAATAAGCCCGCATTTTGAGCCAGATACTGGACTTGCCTCCGCAGGTCACGAGGATTCATACGAGAAAAATCTTGTCCGGCCAGCATGACCTGCCCTTCCAAGGGTTGGTAGAATCCAACCAGCAATTTGGCGAGACTGGTTTTGCCAGAGCCGGATATCCCCAGAATACCTAGTTTCTGCCCACGAGGAATCTCCAAATTCACAGCTTTAAGGAGCGGACTTCCGTAATCATAGGCAAAGCTAACACTCCGCACTGATAAACCACTTTGATCGCCAATCAAAGATTCTTGTCCGCTCCCTTTTTCCTGTGGCACTTGATAGACCTCCTGTAGACGCTGATAGGCCACTTGAGCCTTTTGGACCTGTACTTGAATCTGGAGTAGGTTTTCCAAAGGTCCTGTAAAATAAGCCAAGAGACTGGTGAATGTGAGGAGTTGGCCCAGGCTCAGATACCCCTTGAGCATCAGGTGAGAGCCCCACCAAAAGATTGCCACCGTTGTCCCTAGTTGCAAGGCGCTTTTGAGGGCAGCCTGAATCTGTTCGGCACAACTGTAGGCGCAGATCTTATCCCAAAAGTTTTCCAAGTAGTCCTTATTCTGAACCAGGGCTCCGTCTTCAATCCCCAAAGCCTTGAGGGTCTCCATGTCTTTGATATGATCCATCAAACTAGAGGATAGTTGGGAGCCCGCCTCCAATTGTTCCTGATGATAGCCCTTAAATTTTTTCTGAAAGGCAAAAAATAATAGGGTGTAGAGAGGGACCAAAAGCAAGGCCAGTAGAAAGAGCTGCGGCGATTGCCAAGCAAGGGCAAGGCTTAGACTAACCAAGGTTAGACCATCTAAGAGCAGAGTGAGGCCCAACGAGGCTAAAGCTTCAATGATTTGGTTGGCATCTGTGAAGCGAGAGAGAATTTCGCCGCTACGGCGCGTGGCGAAAAAGCTCATCGGCAAACTGAAAACATGAGCTAGATAATCCTCCAGCAACTTTAGCGAAAGCTGGCGACTCAAGAGGACCAAGGGATATTGTTTGCAAAATTGCAGAAAGGCTTGAAGGACTGCTGCAAAAAGCAAACACGCACTTAGGCGACTAATCCAGTCCATACGGCCTTGTGGCAAGAAGGTGTCCACAATCCACTGCAAACCATAAGAAGACAAAATAGTGACAAGGGTCAGGCAGAAACTCATGATAACAATGACTGTAAAAAGGCCCCGCTCCTGAAAAAGCAGACGAAAAAGTGACCAGAAGGATGCTTCCTTCCGCTTCTGAGCCCGATAGTCCGGACCTGGCTCGAAGAACAGAGCAACACCTGTCCATTCCTTCAAAAATGCAGCATGACTCCGTTCCACCAAGCCCACCTGCGGATCTGGGTCGGCTAGATAAACACTGGTATCTGTCACCCGATAAACCACATAGTAATGCAAAAACTTCTCGTCCTTCACCACATGAACCAAAGCCGGCTTCTCCGCCACCCCACTTGCAAGATTCTCCAAATCCAATTTCAAAGGCTGACAGATCAAGCCCAATTCTTCCCCAGCTTTGACCAGACCATAGGCTGTCGTCCCATTTAAACCCGTTTTGCTTAAGGTCCGCAAATAGGCCAGGGTATAATCTGAACCATAGTAGCTCAAAAGCATGGCCAAACAAGCCACCCCACAATCCTTCCAGTCCACCTGCATCCGATAGTCTTTTTTCGAAAACATAAGATCCCTCCTACTTATTGATTCGGAAGAGAAATGAAAAAGAGGATAGGTAATAAAATCCTAACCTCTTAATTTTAGTCACCGGAAATTGCTCAGCAATAGATGACCTTCAACTTATGAAATGGCCAATCACACTAGCAGGTGTATCTAAAAACCCTTTTGATACGTTCAATTGGATACAGCAACACAAGGATAGCTTAATTTATCTCGAACAGTCTGAAACAAATCTATAATTTTGTCTGGTGTATCTTGGGAAAATGTATAATGTATTACTCCATGGTTCATTTCACCCGCAACAATCCAAGGACGAATTTGGCGGTGAAAAATCACCGTTTCTCTATTGGGAATAGCCATCACTTCCATGAACAGACCTCCTCTACTTTTTGAAATAACGCTGGATCAACATTTTTAGCTCCTAAGACAGCAACATCAGCCACTAACTCGTTCACGTTACCCATTCGAAATGCATCTTCAACATTTGGACTAATTTTTAATAAATAATTAAAATCACAATTCATTTGCCCCTTAACATAGGAATAGAGCGAAGTATTGAGGGCAAACATAGCTTCTTCAATAGTATTGTAGCTCTTTTTATAAGCTTTGTAAAATCGTTTTGCGGAATCCCAGTGTCTTTTATGGGTCAATTCATGAACCAATGTATCTCTCACATTTCTAGCCGCAAAGTACCCATCGGCCAAAATATTTGAAAACAATTGATCAGAATTAAGAACATCGCTGACAAACAGTATATCTTTCTTGTAATTATAACCCGCAAAGCCGTGTAGTTTTGATTTTTTTAGAACTACAATTTTGGGAATTGAGTACCCATCCAAATTGTTTAAATTTTTCTCAATCGTACTGACCGTATCACGAATCTTTTTACTGGTATCTTGAACCCAGATATCAAAGTCCGAGCCTTCTACCTTTTGGGCTCGCACCCTCACTATACCATCAACTTCGAAAAGACATTTCCTCCCCATCCAGTCAATTAGTTGCTTCCCTAACCACCTCGTAATATAAGTTTAGAGGGTTATTAAAACCCAGTTTGAACAATAATTGTATAAATACTTGACTATTGCAATGTTTCCCAGAACAATAGAGTTATGGAAAGGACTCATGGTTGTTTCTTATCCT
>NZ_JADXDQ010000018.1:0-33620 GCF_015831295.1 Streptococcus sp. NLN64 | reverse complement strand
AAGCAGTAAAAGCATTAGGGATGCGGCAACATCCTTAAGACATTTTTAAATATGTTAACCTTAAGTATAACACAGATAGTGTTTTTTTGCGCTTTTTTACTGTGTTATTTTCAAATAAAAGACTATACTCTAAACAGTTCGAAATCTGAAAAGGCAATCCGATGAAGACAGAACTTAGGGTTCGGCGAAGAGGATTAACACATTCAGATTTTGAAATGTAATGAGTATGAGGAAAATCAAGAGGCTGGAATGGCCTTGGGGATTACAGCAGTTTCCTCCGTCCTCTTTGGCGGTCCTTTCTCTATTTCCGGAGCTCACCCCCAAGAGGTCTTTGAAGAAGCTCTGGAAATAGCCTTTGCTTTAGAACCTAAGCCAGTCCGTCTAGGGGCGGAGTCATCAGATATGACCTGTGGACCAAATGGTTGTTTTGTTTGATAAAATATGATGAGGCTGGGGGATCTCTAGCCCTTCTTTTTATGGCTCAAGGGATATCCGATAATGCCATACATAACGACTATCACCATCGGAATACTCGAATCTTTCAAAGAGGAGGCTAGGCAAGGTCAGAATTTGAAATTTGATGAGGAACAATGCTTTAAAGCTGTTACCCTTTGAGAAGGAAGGTAGTCTTTCAGACTTTGCTTTAAGCATGGTATAATAGGGGGAGCAATAAATACTCACAGAAATTCAAAAAAATGACTAGGAAAGCCGATGAAGATTGTTCAACAAGTCTGATAGTCCTGTTGAATATTCTCGATAAAGCGTTTGTGAACGCAATCGATAGACTCCAACAAAGAGGTTTGACGACGTCAGATTAGGATAACGAACTATGAGGTAAGGAATGTGGTAGATAGAGGTATGGGGCGATCCCATAGTAAAATTATTTTAATGGGAGAGCATTCAGTGGTGTATGGTTATTCAGCTATTGCCCTCCCCTTACTAGGAATCGAGGCTATTTGTAGGATTGAGCCTGCTAGTCAAATGCTAACCTTTGATTTTGAAGATTCCCTCTCAACTGCAGTCTATGCGGCTCTTTCTTCCTTAAATCAGTTGGAGGCCAAGATATCTTATAACATCGATTCACAGGTACCTCAAAAACGTGGAATGGGTTCCTCAGCAGCTGTATCGATCGCTGCCATTAGAGCTGTGTATGCTTATTTCGATGAGTTTCTACCCTTAGAAAAATTAGAAATGTTAGTCCATCAAGCGGAAAAGATTGCCCACAGCAAACCTAGCGGCCTTGATGCGAAAACCTGTTTGTCTGATACCCCCATCAAATTCAGTAGGGATAGGGGATTTGAGAGTTTAGACGTCATTTTGGATGCCTATTTGGTGATTGCGGATTCAGGCATTCAGGGACATACACGTGAAGCGGTTGAGAAGGTGGCGCAATTTGAGGAAACCAATCGTCCTCATCTAGCAATGTTGGGAAGTTTGGCTGAGCAAACAGAGGCTGCCATTAAGCTACAGGATAGTCGAGGAGTTGGCCGTTTCATGAACCTAGCACATGAAGAGTTACGGGCTATTGGTGTTAGCCTGACTTTTGTAGATGAGTTAGTGGACCAGGCTAGAACTGCCGGTGCTCTAGGTGCTAAGATGAGTGGCGGTGGTCTCGGTGGTTGTGTCATCGCTCTTGCAGCAAATTTGGAAGACGCATTTGTGATTCGTGAAAAACTATTTGAAAAAGGAGTGCAACAGGTATGGATAGAAAAAGTGTAACAGTCAAATCCTATGCGAATATTGCTATTGTCAAATATTGGGGAAAGGCTGATGCAGAACGGATGATTCCATCAACCAGCAGTATCTCACTTACACTCGACAATTTGTATACCACTACAACTGCCAGTTTTTTACCTGCTGAAGCAAAGAAGGACTTATTCTATATCAATGGTCTATTGCAGGATGAAAAGGAACATGCTAAAATTTCAGCGGTTATTGACCAGTATCGCACCAATCCTAATACCTATGTGAAAGTTGAAACTCACAACATTATGCCGACTGCTGCAGGTTTGTCATCTAGCTCCAGTGGTTTGTCTGCTTTGGTGAAGGCCTGCGATCAATTGTTTGAAACAGGCTACAGCAGATCAGATTTGGCCCAAAAAGCTAAATTTGCGTCAGGCTCATCTTCACGCTCTTTCTTTGGACCAATAGCTGCTTGGGATAAGGACACTGGTGAGATTTACCAGGTGGAAACAGATTTAAAATTGGGAATGGTCATGTTGGTTCTGAATGCCAACAAAAAACCAATTTCTAGCCGGGAAGGGATGAAGATTGCAAGTAGCACCTCAACCGTCTTCCAAGATTGGATCGCTCAGTCCGAGAAAGATTATCAGGCTATGCTTCAGTATTTGAAGGAGAACGATTTTACTAAGGTAGGGCAATTGACGGAAAAAAATGCCTTGGCCATGCACCGGACGAATGAGTTTGCGACCCCATCCTTTAACTATTTGACACCCGAGTCCTACAAGGCGATGGACTTGGTGAAAAGTTTACGTCAAAAAGGCCATGAGTGTTACTTTACCATGGACGCGGGTCCTAATGTTAAAGTATTGTGTCAGGAATCAGACTTGAAAAACTTAAGTCAGATTTTTGAAAAGGATTATGGCTATCAAGTGATCAGTTCAGGAACAAAGGATCCAAGTGATGACAATTAAGGTAACCTCTTGTGGAAAACTCTATGTGGCTGGCGAATATGCGATTTTAACTCCTGGCCAAACGGCTTTAATAAAAAATATTCCTATTTACATGCAGGCAAGTATTAGACCGGCTTCCCACATTCAGCTCCACTCGGATATGTTTGAGTATTCGGTTGGTATGGAGGAGGATGAAAATTATAGCCTTATACAGGAAACGATTAAGGTTTGGGCTCGCTATAGAGATAGGAATCCAGTCGATCTCCCTCAATTTGAATTGAAGATTTCAGGGAAGATGGAAGAAGATGGGCTGAAGTATGGGATTGGGTCCAGTGGATCCGTAACCATCCTGGTTTTGAAAGCTTTGGCCTCCTTTTCGGAAATCGAACTGTCCCCAGATCTTCTGTTTCGGCTAGCCTCCTATGTTTTATTGGCACGGGGGGATAATGGATCGATGGGAGATTTGGCCTGTATCGCTTATGATGCCTTTATTAGTTTTCAATCCTTTGATCGAAAGCGCGTGCGTCTCTATCTCGAAACTCATTCCTTGCAGGAAACCTTAGACTTAGACTGGGGATATCAGATTGAAGTCATTCATCCCCAGTTATCGTGTCAATTTTTAGTGGGCTGGACGAGACAACCAGCTATTTCCAAAGACTTGATTCGGCAGGTGCAGGCGGCCATTGATTCGGAATTTTTAAGGGCAACGAATCTAGCAACTCTAAGTTGTAAAGAAGCTTTCCTAAAAGGAAATCGAGTAGGGGTCAAAAAAAGTCTGAATCACATCAGTGATTTACTCGAGAATCTTAGCCCTGCCATTTATACCCAAAAGCTTTATCAATTACGATTCCTTGCCAGTCAATATGATGCCGTGGCGAAGTCCTCTGGGGCAGGAGGCGGTGATTGTGGAATAGCCTTTGTTTTTGACAAAGACGTGTTAGAGCATTTGCTTCAGGATTGGCAGCAAGCTGGAATCCAACTACTATATCAGGAGGACTTATCGTGAGGAATCGTAAGGATGAACATATCCAGTATGCACTGGCTTATCAATCCCCCTATAATAGCTTTGATGATATGGAGTTAATCCATTCCTCTCTACCGGAGTATGACTTGGCAGATATTGACCTTTCGACCCACTTTGCAGGTCAGGATTTTGAATTTCCTTTTTTTATCAATGCCATGACGGGTGGTTCAGAAAAAGCTGCCGCAGTAAACCGCAAATTAGCTCAGGTAGCTGAGGTTACAGGAATTCTGATGGTAACGGGGTCATATAGCGCAGCTCTTCAAAATCCTAAGGATCTGTCCTACCCAACAAAAGAGGAGTTTCCAGGATTGCTGCTGGCAACCAATATTGGTGTCGATAAACCTGTAGAATTGGGACTGCAGACGGTAGAGAAAATGAATCCCCTATTTTTACAAGTTCACGTAAATGTGATGCAGGAACTACTTATGCCGGAAGGAGAACGTCAGTTTAGATCCTGGAAACAGAACTTGGAAGCCTACGCCCAGCAAATCCCTGTCCCCATTATTCTGAAGGAAGTTGGCTTTGGAATGGATGTGAAAACCATGAAAAAGGCATTAAACATGGGGATTCGAACCGTCGATATTTCAGGTCGTGGTGGAACGAGTTTTGCCTACATTGAAAACCAGCGAAGTGGCAAACGGAGTTATTTGGATGATTGGGGGCAGACTACAGTCCAGGCTCTCTTGAATGCCCAACCTTTGGTGGATGACCTTGAAATTCTCGCGTCAGGAGGGGTGCGACATCCCTTGGATATGGTCAAGTGTATGGTTTTAGGGGCTCGAGCTGTTGGATTGTCCCGAACAATGTTAGACTTGGTGGAGCATTATACGGTTGATCAGGTTATCGAAATCGTGAATGAGTGGAAAGAAGAGCTCCGAATCATTCTGTGTGCCCTGAACTGTCGAAACCTCGAGGAATTAAAATCGGTGGAGTATCTCCTCCATGGGAAGCTAAGCTCTAACCAGATCTATGGGAATGAAACCTGTCTAGGTCTAGAGAATGATTCTATCTCTGAAAATTAGTGGTATAATAGTAGGGTTGAACTTTGGGTTCAAAATCATCTGATTGAGGTGTTATGATGAATAAAGTAGCTATCGTAGCTGCCTACCGCTCTGCCATCGGTAGTTTTGGGGGCAGTCTAAAAGAAATTGAGATAGCCGATTTAGGAGCGCAGGTCTTGCGAACTGCTTTGGAGAAAAAACACATACCTGCTGCGGTGGTGGATGAGGTCATTTTTGGAAATGTTCTCTCTGCTGGGCATGGTCAAAATATTGCTCGCCAAATAGCTATTCGTGCTGGAATTCCAGAAACGACCTCTGCCTATACAGTGAATAAGGTTTGTGGTTCTGGCCTCAAGTCTGTCCTTCTAGCAGCACAATCCATTTTACTTGGGGACAATCAAGTTGTTGTTGCAGGTGGTATTGAGATCATGAGCCAGGCACCCTACCTATCCAAAGCCAGTCGTTTTGGAAATAAGTTGGGGAACATGACCTTGGAAGACTCCGTGCTAACAGACGGTTTAACAGATGCCTTTCAAGACATTCATATGGGAATCACCGCCGAAAATGTTGCCGAAAAATTTAAGATTAGTCGCGAAGAACAAGATCAGTTTGCGTATTTAAGTCAAGAAAAAGCAGCTAAGGCCATTGCCAGTGGACGATTTGTGGATGAAATTGTTCCCATCACCATTCAGGAGAGAAAGGGAGAGCGTGTTTTTCAAGAGGATGAATACCCTCGCTTAACTCCAATTGAGAAACTGGCGACCTTACGCCCAGCTTTTAAGCCGAATGGAACTGTCACTGCCGCTAATGCTTCTGGAATCAATGATGGCTGTGCTGTAGTCCTACTCATGTCGGAGGAAAAGGCGCGTGAACTTGGTGTAGACGTTCTAGCCTATATCGAGTCCTATGCAACAAGTGGCTTAGACCCTGCTTATATGGGCTTGGGTCCGATTTCAGCAACTCGGAAAGCTCTTGAGAAGATAGACTTAACGACAGAGGATTTAGACTTGGTTGAGTTGAATGAGGCTTTTGCAGCTCAATCGATACCAGTCATTTCCGAACTTAATTTAGATCCAAAAATTGTAAATGTGAATGGTGGGGCTCTGGCTCTAGGACATCCAATTGGTGCTAGTGGTAGTCGCATTTTGGTGACCCTCATCCATGAATTGTTGAAACAAGAAAAGGAGTTAGGACTCTGCTCGCTTTGTATCGGAGGCGGTCAAGGAATTTCTTTGATTATTTCCAATGCACAAGCTTATTAATGAAGAGTCAAAACAGAGAACATGATGAAAATCGGAATTGATAAGATTGGTTTTGCCGTTCCAGAATTTGTCTTGGATTTAGCTGATTTAGCTGCAGCTCGGAATGTTGATCCCAATAAATTTAAGATTGGATTACTTCAATCAGAGATGGCTGTTTCTCCAGTGACCCAAGACATTATTAGCTTAGGGGCACAGGCTGCGGCAGCGATTTTGACAGAAGAAGACAAGCAGGCCATAGATATGGTTATTGTGGGGACTGAGTCGAGTGTGGATCAGAGTAAAGCGGCAGCTGTGGTAATTCACGGACTACTTGGGATTCAGCCCTTTGCCCGTTCTATCGAAATGAAAGAAGCCTGTTATGGTGCAACGGCTGGTCTAAGCCTTGCCAAAACGCATATTGCTCAGAATCCGGACTCAAAAGTTTTAGTCATCGCGAGTGATATTGCCAAATATGGAATTGCATCAGGTGGAGAGCCTACCCAGGGAGCAGGTGCGGTAGCCATGCTTGTAACAGCAGATCCAAGTATTTTGGTTCTAAACTCAGATAATGTTTGCCAAACACGGGACATTTATGACTTTTGGAGACCCAATGATGATAAATATCCACGAGTGGACGGTAAATACTCAACTGAGCAATATACAGATTGTTTGACAACGACCTTTGATTATTACAAGAAAAAGACAGGCAAGGACCTCGAAGATTTTGCGGCTATGTGTTTACACATTCCTTTCCCAAAACAGGGCTTGAAAGGGTTGCGCGCCATTGCGAATGAGGGAGAGACCTTGGATCGTTTGACAGAGCGTTTACACGAAGCCATTGTCTACAATCAAGTGGTTGGAAACATTTATACAGGATCCATTTTCCTATCATTTTTATCTTTGCTAGAAAATTCTCAGGCACTTACAGCTGGGGATGAAATCTTATTCTATAGCTATGGAAGTGGGGCTGTTTGTGAAATTTTCAGTGGTTACTTGGTAGAAGGATATAGTGCCTCTCTTCAAGAAAATCGCATGGACCATTTAAACCAACGGACAAAGCTTTCAGTTGAGGAGTACGAAAAAATCTTCTTTGAGGAGATTGTTTTGGATGAGGCTGGTAATTCTATCAATTTGACTCCAGATGACACTCCTTTCGCTTTAGAGAAAATAAGTGAGTTCAAACGCATGTATCATCATTAAAAAAGGGGGGCGGAAGGTATTTTCAGCCCCCTTTTAGAAAAGGAAATGATTTCAATGTTTTCAGGTTTTTATAAACAATCACGACAGGACCGGATTGCCCTCCTCCACAAAGAAAGGTCTCTGACAGAGGAGAATATAGCTACTTTAGTGGAAGACGCCAACCTGCCTGAGGCGATTGCAGGAAAGATGGTGGAAAACCATTTAGGAACTTTTTCTCTACCGTATGCGGTATTGCCAGAGATTCTTGTGAATGGGCATAACTATACAGTCCCTATGGTGACGGAAGAACCATCCGTTGTGGCAGCAGCGTCTTTCGGGGCAAAAATCATTAGCCGTTCAGGCGGTTTTGAAACCTCTAGTCACAAGCGCCAGATGATTGGACAAGTGGCACTTTTTGAAGTGGAGAATGTGGAAAAAGCCAAAGAAGCAATCCAGAATGAAGAAGAAAAACTGCTTCAGATGGCCAATCAAGCCTATTCTTCCATTGTCAAAAGAGGTGGAGGTGCCCGTCAGCTGACGGTTGAGGTGAAGGAGCCTTTTTTGATCGTCTATCTTCATGTAGATGTTCAAGAGGCTATGGGAGCTAATATTTTAAACACCATGCTGGAGGCATTGAAAGAGCCTCTGGAATTTATTAGTCAAGGACAGGCCTTGATGGGAATTCTGTCTAATTATGCGACGGACTCCTTGGTAACAAGCCGTTGTCAAATTCCTATTGCCAAACTATCAATGAAAAAAGCGGAAGCTGTTCAAATAGCAGATAAAATAGCCTTGGCTAGTTTGTTGGCCCAGGTAGATCCTTATCGAGCAGCAACCCACAATAAAGGAATTTTTAACGGGATTGACGCAGTTGTGGTTGCAACAGGAAATGATTGGCGTGCCATAGAAGCCGGTGCCCATGCCTATGCTAGCCGAGACGGAGTTTATAGAGGCTTATCTACTTGGACGATTGACGGAGACAATCTTGTTGGAGAGATGACCATCCCCTTACCCGTTGCGACTGTAGGTGGGTCCATTGGTCTAAATCCCAAAGTTGCAGCTTCCTTTAATCTCCTCGGGGAAGTGACCGCTAAAGAATTAGCTGCGATCATTGCCTCTGTAGGTCTTTGTCAAAATTTTGCGGCCTTAAAGGCGCTCGTGACAACGGGCATCCAATCAGGGCATATGAAATTGCAGCTGCAATCGTTGGCCTTGCATGCAGGTGCCCGAGTGGAGGAAGTTGCTGAATTAGTTACCGTATTGCGAAAAAGTTCTCATCCCAATTTGCAACTGGCTAAGGAAGTTCTAAAAGACATGCGAAACCAGTAAGTTGGAAGCTGGAACAAGTGATTGGTACCCAAACCTTTTAAAAACCTTTTCAAACTGAAATTTTTCCAAAAAAATCAACTTTTTCCCTTGCAATTCGTAACGGTCTATGTTATGATTATTTACGGTTTGAAAAAACTGCCTAAGACAGTAGGGGAGTTCAACTCATAAAAATCCTACCGAGGACAAAACGTAAGAGGACATTCAGAAAAATCGCTGCTAGGTGTGTTTTTCGAATTGACATAACGATTTGTACTTTCGTGTCTAGGTTTGGGTGCGAATTTTTTATTTGTCCCAAGCAAAATAAAAACGGAGGTAAACATATAATGAGTGAAGCAAGTATTGCTAAGAAAGCCGAATTAGTAGATGTTGTTGCTGAGAAAATGAAAGCTGCTGCATCTATCGTCGTTGTGGACGCTCGTGGTTTGACAGTAGAACAAGATACAGTTCTTCGTCGTAACCTACGCGGAAGCGAAGTCGAGTACAAAGTAATCAAGAACTCTATTCTTCGTCGTGCAGCTGTTAAAGCTGGTCTTGAAGGAATGGAAGATGTCTTTGTTGGACCATCTGCAGTTGCATTTTCAAATGAAGATGTTGTTGCACCAGCAAAAATCTTGAATGACTTTTCTAAAGAAGCTGAAGTACTTGAAATCAAAGGTGGTGCTATCGAAGGCGCTGTCGCAAGCAAAGAAGAAATCATGGCCTTGGCTACATTGCCAAACCGCGAAGGACTTCTTTCAATGCTCCTTTCCGTACTTCAAGCGCCAGTTCGCAACGTTGCTCTTGCAGTCAAAGCGGTTGCAGACGACAAAGAAGGTGCAGCTTAATCCAAGTTGCCTAGTCTATTAGACACACAATTATTAAAAATATTTTTTGGAGGAAATCACAATGGCATTGAACATTGAAAACATTATTGCTGAAATTAAAGAAGCTTCAATCCTTGAGCTTAATGATCTTGTAAAAGCTATCGAAGAAGAATTTGGTGTAACTGCAGCTGCTCCTGTAGCTGTTGCTGCAGCAGGTGCTGCTGATGCAGGTGCTGCTAAAGATTCATTCGACGTTGAATTGACTGCAGCTGGCGACAAAAAAGTCGGCGTAATCAAAGTTGTTCGTGAAATCACTGGTCTTGGTCTTAAAGAAGCTAAAGAGCTTGTAGACGGAGCTCCAGCAATGGTTAAAGAAGGCGTTGCAACTGCAGAAGCTGAAGAAATCAAAGCTAAATTGGAAGAAGCTGGTGCTTCTGTAACTCTTAAATAATAGAGTTTCCAATTGATGAAAACCCCCACGATTCCTAGAGTCGTGGGGGTTTCATTTTTGAGTTTATCTAAAAGTTGAAATCAGTTGTTAACTTTTGATATGATGTTTTCAGCGATTTCTTGTAGGATTTCGTTAGCAGGACGCTTGCTAGGTTTAAGATTTATTGTGATATGTGAGAGGCCAAGTTCTTTTTGTTCTTGCCAAAAATTGGCAAGGGAATTAGAACCCCCACGTAGATAGATATTATGGAAAAGCTCTACAGGTGCATTAGGATCTTCTAAAAGTTCTACAAAGTTAGCGTAGCCAAAAGGATGCCAACGGCCATCATGGTTTTTCTCTTTCACCAAGTTAATGATATCTTGAGTGGTGTGTGGATCAACTCCATGCCAAATCCATGCATCTGCTTCATTAGCCAACCAACTGATGTTTTGTCCTGAACGTCCGATGGAAACCATCGGTAAATCTTGATTGACTTTAGGAATAAAATCTACTCCTCCATCGAGAGAATTGTAAAATTGACCTTCAAATTTCGGAAAACTTATATTTTTACGTGTCAATGTACGAATCAAGTCCCATGCTTCTCTGAAGCGATCTGCTCTATCTGTAAAATTCTGCTGAAAGATTGGGTATTCAATTGGGCGATCTCCAGCAGATAGACCGAGTATAAACCGGTCTCCAGATAGAAGTGCAGTTGTGGCAGCACTCTTGGCTAGATGAATAGGATGACGAAGTGTAGATATTAATCCAGCAGTTCCGAGGTTAATTGACTGTGTCTTAGCTGTAAGGTAGCCGAGAAGTGTAATAGGATCTAATCCTTGTCCTACGTCACCGAAGTTAGGGTCGTATAGAGGTACATCTCGGAGCCATAGTATCGAAAATCCCGCTTGCTCAGCTAAATTCGCTAGGTTTCCTAGATCTGTTATGTCGGGTATTGGTGTATCTGGATACCCTTTAAATGGAGCTATAAGCCCGAATGTTAGTTTTTCTTGTTGAAAGACTTTGTTAAAAGCAGGATGTATGAGTTCTCGACTGGTCGAATCTTTGCTTTTTTTGCTTCTAGAAGAATTTACAAAGGAAGAAGTATCCTTGTTTAAAATTGAAAATTTAGGTAAATGTATTTTATTATTCTCTTGTACCATATTTTTTCCTCTGTCTTTAATAGAAAATTGTAGCGATAACTGAAACTGACATTAAAAACCATGGAGGTCAGTTTCAAATGGTGAAGGACTGAAATCAATCTCTGAAGCATTCTACTTACTTATTTATGTTAAAAGATGTGATTTCCCGTAGTCTATATTGTATTTAGCTCGCTGTTGCTTGAATAAGCAATTAACCAATTCCGATTTCCATAAAAATATTCTCTTGTTCTAAGATTTGGAATACTTCACGAATTTCCTCTGGGAAGTGAATAAATTCATAGGCAGGGATGGTTGATAAATCAAGGTCTATCGCAGCTAAAAAGATACGATATTCAAGAGCAGCTATCTCATATATGGAAAAACTGACTCGTATCCTTTGGCATTGTGACGTAATCGATTGCAGGAGTCAGGAATAGTTTAGACTATGCTGTCTAAACTATTCCTGATTTTCATCGCCTAGTCTTGTTTCCGGTTATTAATGTTTTCTTTAGTATGGATTGACTAGCTTTGTGGTGGTAGGATATCAGCCAAACTTTTTGCAATACTAAGAACTTTTTTCTCATGTAGTTGTTTAATACAATTTAAACAACTACATGTTGCAATAGATACTTTCCAGGGTTGTGAATTTTCCAAAGAAGGAGTTAACTGTGTTTCTTGTATAATTTCGTTTAAGGGCACCTCTAAAAACTAAACTCTTAAAAATTCGAACATTGATTTATCAAAATTTCTACGACATGATTTGATGCAAAACCGGAGTTTTTCGAGGTGCCCTTAAGATACTTTGACTAACTTTTTATTAATAAAGTCACGTGATGCAACTCGCTGAATGTATAATTGTTCATAGTTATCCCCCTTTTTTAATCAAATAGTTGACATTTTTTTTAATAATTATAGAATAGCAATGTGAAAAGAGAAAAACAAGTACGCATTTTTTTCTTCCCTAAAACTATTGTGAGGTAATAATATGGATTTAAAGACTGCGCAAGAGAAAATCAGCCAATTGAATGTTAGTTTCACCGGGGAATGTCCCATTCTTTATTCAATGAAAATTATAGGAAGCAAATGGAAGGTACCAATTCTTTGGCAATTAATGCTGGAAGACGGCCTTCATTATAATCAACTTAAGCGAAAAGTTGGTAATATAACCAATACGATGTTGACAAAAAGTTTACGTGAATTAGAGGAAGCTGGACTTTTGACAAGAAAGGACTACGGAACAATTCCTCCATCAGTTAGTTATCACCTTACTGAACTAGGACTGAATCTGGTTTTTACGCTAGAGGCACTCTTCGTATGGGGACAAGAGCATATGAAAAAACAACCTTAATAATAGAGTTTCCAATTGATGAAAAAGCCCCACTGAAAAGCTCCAACGTTTGATTGATGAAATGAATCGGATTCACTTGGAATATTCTCAAGACTATTTTGAGAAGGGAAAAGTTGAAAAAGTAAATTTATCCCAGACGTTTTCAAAGGTTCCTCTTGCCCCTATTCTATCTTATCGCTTGAATTTACATGAATCCATTAATGATTATTTGTATTTTACAAATCTAAAAGATATCAATTATTATTACAGGGTAAAAATGACTGAGTCTATCTTGAATAAAATTGAGTGATATCAGGCTCGCCAGACTCAATATCCTGTTAACAATATTCTACATGATATATTTTGTGCTAGAATCGTTTTAAATTCTGAACAAATTCGGGAGGTTTTAGAACGATTAGATTCTTGGAAAGAAGAATGTGGCTTAAAAAATTGGGATTTTAGGGATGTTGATGGCTATGTAGGAATTCACATCTACTTCAAAAATATACTCTTTTAGTTTATCTTTTATTACTGTGTTAGCTCGTCTTGCCGTACTTCAGTACTGTCTGCGACTCGCTGCCTTGTACTAAAAGCAAACTAAAAGACTATAAGAGTCGTTTTTACTATCCTTGGGAGTTAGAGATCTGGGGTGAGAAGGATGCTTTAGGAAATATTAAGAGTCACCAATTGTTCAAACGTCATTTTGTAAAATAATAGGATTAGGAGTACGTGATGTCTAAAATTGATGTATTTGCCCATGTTTTATTGCCCAACTTTTATCAGAAAATGTTGGTGATCAATCCGAAATTACCGGAAATCTTCCCATTTATCCAACATCCTTTGTTAACAGATTTGGAGCAGCGACGGCAGTTGTGGGATGGGGAAACCCAGCAAGTCATTTCTTATGTCAATGTTAATCCGGAAGACTATGTCGATCCGAATCAGGCGGCAGCCCTCTGTCGGGAAGCCAATGCGGAATTGGCAGATCTTGTGGTCAGTCAGTCTGACCTGTATCCGGCAGGTGTGGCCATGGTTCCGATGAACAATCTCGAGGAGGCTGTGAAGATACTGGAGGAGGTTGCGGAGTCTGAGCAACTGGTAGGAATTCAGTTGTTCACACGCGCCTTGGGCAAGTCTATTGCAGATTCTTCTTATCGGATTGTCTTTGAAACCTGTCATCGCTTGGGCTTGCCCATTTGGCTGCATCCGATTTTTGATGAGCGCAAGCCGGATAACAATATCGTCTTTTCTTGGGAATACGAATTGACTCAGGCCATGCTGCAGCTGGTCCAAGCTGGCATCTTCCAGGATTTTCCTGATTTGAAAGTGATTGTCCATCATGCGGGAGCGATGGTGCCTTTCTTTGGCGAGCGGATTCAGCATATTTTACCGCCGGAGCAAGCTGCAGATTTCCACAAGTTCTATGTCGATACGGCCATTCTGGGTAATCCCAAGGCCCTTGAGTTGACGCTGGAGTACTTTGGTGCAGACCAGATCCTCTTTGGTACGGACGCCCCTCTTGGCATCGCACCGGCTGGGGCGACAGAAGTGATTGTGGAGGCCATCAACCAGTTGCCGATTTCCGACCAGGATAAGGATGCTATTTTTGCTGAAAATTTCAAGAAATTAATAGGAGAATAACATGGTTCGAGTAAACTTATTTAGTATTGCTACAGATCAGGAACATCAAGCGCTCTTGCATGAAGTGGGTGTTTACAACTTAGAGACCTCTCACCGTGTCGAGCCTGGGACTCTGGCCATGTTTGTAGCAGAGCGCAAGGAGCAACCGGGTTCATATGTGGTCTGCGAGGTGTACCAGGATAGTGATCATTATGAAATCCATCGTGCCTCCGAACAGTTTATGCGCTATAGCCAGGAAGCTGGGCCTTATTTGACAGAGCGTAGAGCTATTCCTGTAGAACCAATCTTTTTGAGGGAAAAACTACCTTCTGAAATTTGGATTGGTGCTGGACATTTGGAGTTGAAGTTTGCCCAGGTTGAAGTGACAGAGGCAGGGGCTTCCGCTTTTGAAAAAAGTGTCTTGAAAAACATGAAAACCTCCTTGCAAGAGGAGGAGGGAGTCCTAGCTATGTATGCGGTCAAGGATCGTGAGCAGCCACAAGTTTGGTATTTCTTTGAAGTCTATGCCAGTCCTGAAGCCTATCAAGCACATCGTCAGACTGAGCATTTTCAAACCTATTTGGCAGAGACCCAAGACTTGGTGGTCGATAAACAGCTCATAGACCTGATCAATGACGCCAGCATGAGTCAAGGAAAACTAAAATAAGGAAAGGATACACTAGAAACTTTGTCATTCTAGTGTATTTTTCGTGATAAAAGGGGTATACTGGAAGCTGAGGAAACGTTTTCATAAAATAGATTTTTCAAAAATCTCTTTAACGGTTGTCAGGTCGGGGGTGGGACTTTTATCTCTGTCACTTCAGTAAGCTCAAACCCCCTCTCAGAACTGTCTGCGACTCATTTCCTCGTTAAAGATTGATTTTTGGAGTATTTGATTTGCGTTTAAGGGAGGTGTGCTATGACCATGATAGAAGTAGTGGACTTGCGAAAAGAGTTTGTCAAGACGATCAAAGAACCTGGACTAAAAGGTGCGATTCGTTCCTTGGTAAAACCCGAAAAAGAGGTGTTTGAGGCGGTTAAGGGTCTAACTTTTGAGGTACCCAAGGGGCAAATTTTTGGCTTTATTGGAGCTAATGGTGCAGGGAAATCCACGACCATTAAAATGCTAACGGGGATTTTAAAACCGACATCTGGTTATTGCCGCATCAATGGTAGAATCCCTCAAGATGATCGACAAGAGTATGTGAGGGACATTGGGGTTGTCTTTGGTCAGCGGACGCAGCTCTGGTGGGACTTGGCCCTGCAGGAAACCTATACGGTATTAAAGGAAATCTATGACGTACCGGATGCAGCCTTTCATAAACGGATGGATTTCTTAAATGAAGTCCTAGACTTAAAAGAATTTATCAAGGATCCGGTTCGGACCCTATCCTTAGGTCAACGGATGCGGGCGGATATTGCGGCTTCCTTACTGCACAACCCGCAAGTGCTTTTTTTGGATGAACCGACCATTGGCTTGGATGTCTCTGTCAAAGACAATATTCGCCAGGCCATCACTCAAATTAATCAAGAAGAAGGGACCACCATTCTCTTAACAACCCACGATTTGAGTGATATTGAGCAACTGTGTGACCGTATTTTTATGATTGATAAGGGGGAGGAAATTTTTGATGGGACAGTCCATCAACTCAAGGAGAAGTTTGGAAAGATTAAGAACTTGACCTTCGAACTCTCCCCAGGACAAGCCGAAAAGCAATCGAGGTTTGTAGGACTTCCAGATATTCAGGTTGACCGAGCGGATTTGGTCTTGAATATACAGTATGACAGTTCGCGTTACCAAACAGCAGATTTGATTCAAGCTACCTTCTCTGATTTTGCAGTTCGAGACTTGAAAATGGCGGACACGGGCATTGAAGAAATTGTTCGTCGCTTCTATCGAAAGGAGCTCCAGCATGACTAAATTGTGGAGACGCTATAAACCCTTTATCAGTGCGGGCATGCAGGAGATGATTACCTATCGGCTTCATTTTTTCCTCTGGCGTATTGGGGATGTGATGGGAGCCTTTGTCGCTTATTATTTGTGGAAGGCTGTCTTTGATTCATCCTCACAGGCTCTGATACGAGGTTTTGATCGAACCGATATGACCTTCTATATTCTGATGAGTTTTGTGACCACCCTCCTCATCAAATCCGATTCTTATTTTATGATTGGGGAAGAAGTGCGAGAAGGCTCGATTGTGATGCGTTTGCTTCGGCCTGTTCACTTTGCGACCTCCTTTCTTTTTACGGAACTTGGAAGCAAGTGGATTCTCTTGATGACGATTGGCTTTCCTTTCATGGCTTTGGTGGCTGTGACCAAACTGTTAGCCGGAATGCCTTTCTTTCAGGTTTTACAGGTCAGTTTTGTTTACCTGTTCAGCCTGACTTTGGCCTTTCTGATTCATTTTTACTTTAATCTGTGTTTTGGTTTTTCAGCCTTTGTTTTAAAGAATCTCTGGGGAACTAATCTTTTGAAGGATTCTTTGGTAGCTTTTTTGTCAGGCGGGCTGCTTCCATTGGCTTTTTTACCTCCCCTTTTAGCAGATGTGCTCCAAATCCTACCATTTTCATCCTTGGTTTACACTCCTGTGATGATTCTACTTGGTAAATATACACTGGAACAAATGCTTATAGCTTGCGCCTTGCAGGTCTTTTGGCTCTTGGTCATGGTTGCTTGTTCTCAATTGATTTGGAAACGCATCCAATCTCATATTACGATCCAAGGAGGTTAGGATGAGGAAATATCAGCGTATGCATTTGATTTTTATCAGGCAGTATCTCAAGCAAATGATGGAATACAAGGCAGATTTTTTGATTGGTATTCTAGGAGTGTTTTTAACACAAGGCCTAAACATCTTCTTTTTGCAGGTCTTATTTCAGTTTATTCCTGCTCTTGAGGGCTGGACTTTCCCGCAAGTAGCCTTTATCTATGGTTTTTCTTTGATTCCCAAGGGGATTGATCATCTGTTTTTTGATAATTTGTGGAATTTGGGAGTACGGATGGTTCGTAGGGGTGAATTTGATAAGTATTTAACTCGACCTCTCAATCCTCTATTCCATATTCTAGTTGAGAAATTCCAAGTGGATGCCTTGGGAGAATTGTTAGTCGGAATCTTATTGTTGTCAACAACGGTACCAAGTATTTCGTGGACTGGAACCAAGATGTTTCTCTTTGTTCTCAGCATTCCTTTTTCAACCTTAATTTATACATCCTTGAAAATTGCGACCGCTTCGATTTCTTTCTGGACAAAGCAATCAGGGGCCGTTATTTATATCTTTTATATGTTTAATGATTTTGCCAAATACCCGCTGGCTATCTATAACTCGCTTTTCCGCTGGTTCATCTCCTTCGTGGTTCCCTTTGCCTTCACCGCCTATTATCCCGCTAGCTATTTTTTAAATGGGACCCATGTTTGGTTTAACATAGGCGGCCTCCTTTTGATTTCTTTATTCTTCTTTTTCCTATCGTTAAAAATTTGGAAGAAGGGCCTAGATGCTTATGAGAGTGCGGGGTCTTAAGAAAGCGCTGGTTCATGGCCACGGGTATGCAAAAAGTGGATAGTGCCTTGCGGAATTTGTATTATACATGGCTTGGAAACAGGATATAATAGATACATCAAGTGAAAGAGGTATAGAACATGACACAAACAGTATCATTAAACGACGGAAACACAATCCCAGCCATTGGCTTCGGGGTGTTCCAAATTCCTGCAGATGGTTCTACCTATACAGCCGTGAAAGAGGCTTTGGAAGTCGGCTATCGTCATATCGATACGGCTCAAGCGTATTTTAATGAAGCAGAAGTCGGTCAAGCCATCAAAGACTCTGGAATTCCACGAGAAGAGATCTTTGTGACAAGTAAACTCTGGATTCAGGACTTTGCCTATGAGACAGCCAAAGCTACGATTGACACTACTCTTGAAAAAATGGGCTTGGATTATTTGGATTTGTACCTCTTGCACCAACCCTACGGTCAGGTTGAGGAAGCTTGGAAGGCTTTGGAAGAAGCTAAAGCGGAGGGAAAAATCAAATCTATTGGTGTTTCCAACTTTACCCCAAAATTTTGGAATCAGTTCGTCCCTCATTTTGCAACAGTTCCAGCCGTGAACCAAGTAGAGTTTAATCCCTATTTCCAACAACAAGAACTGCGCGCCTTATTGGCCAAGGATCAAGTTGTGATTGAAGCTTGGGCACCCCTTGGCCAAGGGAACCAATCTCTTTTTGAGGAACCGGTGATTGCGACGCTGGCCCAGAAGTATGGAAAAGACCTTGGTCAAATTATCCTACGATTTGAGAATCAAGAAGGAATTGTGGCCTTACCAAAATCGACCAAGAAAGCTCGGATGGCTTCTAACAAGGACATTTTTGACTTTGAACTAACAGCTGAAGAAATGGCAGAAATTCGCGCATTAGACAAGGGCAAAGGCTCACACGACCCGGATGCACCGGGTGTTGGCGACTATCTCTTAAGCGCTTACGACATTCATGCAAATGACTAATCATGCAAAAGACCTCCAAATAATGGTGTGGTAACCATTATTTGGAGGTCTTTTCATCTTGTTTTATACTTCATCTAAAATCAGCAAGGTCTTAATCCCGTCCACATCCACAAAGGTTGCGGTGTTAGCGACTTGCTCGAGATTGAGATTAGCGGCTTGGGCGCGTGCGATGGTGGCTTGATAGTGTTCGGGTTGGCTGTAGACAACGGTGTAATAAGCTAGACCAGGCAGACCATCGGTACGCAGGTTCAGATTTTTACCACCCCACTCATTGACAGCAAGGTGATGGTGATAGGAGCCAGAAGCTAGCCAAGATGCGGAAGGCATAGAGAATTTTTCTTCAACGGCCAGCACCTCTTGGTAGAAACGGCTAGAGGCCTCACTTTCCTTAACGGACAAATGCACATGTCCCATCCGGCTACCGGTTGGCATCTGATAACCATTCTCGCTTGTCGGACCTAGGCTATAAATGGTATCCGCATCCATAGGCTCCGTCACTCCGATAATGCGACCGTCTTCGCGAATATCCCATTCTGCTTGCGGAAGATCACGATAAATTTCAATTCCGTTTCCTTCAGTATCCGCTAAATAAATGGCTTCACTATAGCCATGATCACTAGCTCCTTGGAGTGGAATCCGATTGTCAATAAAATGACGCAGAATGGTTCCCAAATCCTCACGACTTGGAAGAACAATGGCTAAATGGTAAAGACCGTAGCTATCCGCAACCTCTCCCTCCTGTTCCGTTTTCAACAGACGAATGAGGACTCTATCGCCAGCTCCCAATTCAACCTGCTGAGCCCTTTCGGTTAAAACCTTGAGACCAAGGACTTGTTGGTAAAAGAGGCTCTGAAGTTCAAGGTTCCGCACATTAAGGGCAACCGCCCCTAGTTCAAATTGTGAATTGTACATAGACTTCTCCTGTAACATTTTCCTATATCTATCATTTTATCCTATACCAACGAAAATACAAGTACGATTTTTTACTAAAGATACTCTCTTTTAGTGAAGTATTGGACTTGTACGTGGATGCATACCGTTCAGGACGTTTCGATGACCGTTTAGGAAATGAGTTTGCCGTCCGGGACGTTTCAATGACCGTTCTGGAAATGGGTTTGTCATTCAGGCAGTTTCAATGACCGTTCAGGAAGTTTCGATGACCGTTCAGGAAATGGATTCCCATTCAGGACGTTTTCACGACATTTCAGAACATTTGAGTTAGAAAGATATTGAGTCGTGCTAAACTCTAGATGTCAGATTCTCAGCTGACAATTCGTTATTTGGAG
Organism: Streptococcus sp. NLN64; assembly: GCF_015831295.1. NCBI lineage: Bacteria > Bacillati > Bacillota > Bacilli > Lactobacillales > Streptococcaceae > Streptococcus > Streptococcus sp. NLN64. The sequence continues at coordinate 14,109 of NZ_JADXDQ010000018.1, read as the reverse complement.
GAAATTGAATGAAATACCTACCTCTTTTAGTCGTAACAGCCCTAGGTCATTTTCTAATCAGGAAGACATCATTGCTTTGTAAAACAAAGGAAGAAAAGGATGTATGTCGTGTCCTATGGATTCTCACGCTGACTTCTATTCTCGTTGATATTTTATCTTCCTTTTTCAAATTTAGGTGACAAAAGACCGTTCCAGTCTCTTTTTAGAAAACTGGAACGGTCTTGAGCCTAACTTTCCTCTTCAGTCTTTCTTGTTTTGATAAAATCGATGTATTTTTCCCCAAAAATTTCGATTTGTACTAAGACTTGTTTGAATTCACGACCAATATCGCTCAATTCATACTCCACTTTGGGAGGAACCTGGGCATAGACTTTTCGCAGGATGAGGCCGTCGGTTTCTAGTTGACGCAGTTGTTTGGTCAAAGTTGCTTGAGAAATTCCTTCTAAGCGGCGATGCAATTCATTAAAACGGATAGGGCCCTCCTCGATATGGAGCAGCAGTAGGATATTCCATTTTCCTGATAAGACGCTTTGAGTAGCCAGATAGGGACAGGTGTAGATATTTTCAGTATGGTAGTTGGGCATAGTTGAAACTCCTGAATTTAAAACGATTAGGGTTGAAGTAATTGTTAATTCTAGTTTTTATGTGTCAAACCATTATAGTTTTTTAGTTTGCTTTTAGTACAAGGCAGCGAGCTGCAGGCAGTACTAAAGTACGGCAAGACGAGCTAACACAGTAATAAAAGATAAACTAAAAGAGAATATCTCACAAAAGAATGTGATTGGCGATTAGGTTTGCGCTTTGAAAAACAGGCTATTTTATATTGTGTAAAGAAATTCAAAAAAATGTCATTCAGGACTTTTTCATGACATTTTAGAACATTGTGGTTAGAAAGTACTGGAATCGTGTTAAACTCTAGGGGTCAGGTTGGCACCTGATAAATAAAATTTTTAGGAGGTCATTGCCATGACTACTTTTACTTACAACGAAGCTCAAACTCTTTCTTCAGATGTCATGATGGACATTCTTGGAGGTGGATGCTCTTGGGGTGGAGCAGGAAGTGCCGCTGTTAGTGGTGCCGTTGGTGGTGCAATTGGTGGCGCGACTGGTGGAAGTGTGACCCTACCTGTTGTGGGAGCAGTCCCAGGTGCAGTTGCCGGAGGTGTTTTAGGTGGCATCGGTGCAGCTGCTGGTTATGGGGCTACTTGCTGGTGGGGTTAAGTAGGAAGGTAGTTACAAATGGAAACTCTAAAATGGTTATTTGAACATGGATTCTATGCATTTGTTGGAACATTTACGGTTTTTATCTGGTTTTTAGCACATCCAGAGAAGTTAACTCAGAAATCCAAAAATTGTAAAGATAAAAATTGAAGTAAAGAATCGATTATGTGGAATCTGGCTCTTCTTCTACGAAGAGCTAGTTTTCACTTTTGTATGTAAGATTTAAATACATTGAAAGGAGATTGTATGGATTTATTAATCGATTTATTGGTTTTACCGGTTGCAATCGGGAGTTTTTTTGCCATTTTATATCTTTACATAGAGAAAAAGCGAAATGGAAGATGAAACTATAATGGAATCGTCTATTTGAGTATTTATGTGTCGTGCGCTGGGACTAGTTTACATAGAATTTAAATCTGAGCAAAAAGTGATGTGAAAGTCATTCTTTGTTCAGATTTTTATGGCTCTCTATTGTTACTTTTGTGCGTATATGTGTTAAGATATAAGCACGAAAGTAACAACGAGGGACATGCTTATGTATCAAGAAAAAATACGGCATATTTTGGCAAAGAACAAAATTATTAAGACTTCTGATTTTTCGGATAGTAATATTCCTAAGAACTATCTACCCAGGTTAGTTTTGAAAGGTGAACTTATTAAAGTTGGGAGAGGTATCTATATTCAAGATTGGTCAAACTATGATGAATATAAGATTTTCCAGTTTCAGCATAAAGTACCAATATTTTCATTTTTATCTGCGCTTTATTTACATGGATTTACGGACATTATCCCAAAGTATATGGAATTTACTGTTTATAGTGGGTATAATGCAAGCCGATTTGATAAGAATAATCAAGTCCATTACGTGAAAAAAGAGCTATTTTCATTGGGAATGATGAGGATTGAGACACCTTTCGGTAATCATGTCAATTGTTATAATTTAGAACGAACTATTTGTGATCTCATTGGAAATCGGTCAAAAATGGAAAGGGAGCTTTTTGTATCGGTTATGAAAGAGTATGTTAAGTTGAAGGACAAAGATTTGAATACTTTGTTTAAATATGCGGAGATATTTGGAATTGAAAAAGAGGTTCTGGAAATATTGGAGGTAATGCTTGAATAAGAATAAACTAACGGCACTCTGTCATAAGCTTGCTTTGGAGAAACAAGTTTCGTTTAATGTTGCTTTAACTTACTATTTTTTAGAAAGCATTTTAACGAAGATAGCCAAGAGCGAGTATTCGCAGAATTTTGTTTTTAAGGGTGGTTTTTTACTCTCCAATATGATTGGTCTTGAAAGTAGGAGTACATCAGATATGGATTTTTTACTTGAGAGAGCTAAGTTAGAGGAAAAGGTTTTAGTTACTTTTCTAAATGATATTTTAGTAGACGATGCAATCCAATTTCAGATTGGAAAAATCCAATCAATTAGACATCAAGATCTATATGGTGGATTTAGGATTTCTATTCTATGTCAATTTGAAAATATTAAACTAACGATTCCATTAGACATTGCTACTGGAGATCCAATTACACCGCATAAAATCGAATACCCTTATCGTAGTTTATTTACTAATTTGGAAATTCCCATCGCAGCCTATAATCTTGAAAGTATCTTAGCTGAAAAAATGGAAACCATTTATCGCAGAGGATTTTTGAATTCAAGAAGTAAGGATTTTTACGATGTTTATATTTTAAGTAAATTGTATTCAGAGAAAATTGATTACTTGGTTTTGTACCATGCATGTCAAAACACTTTTCATTATCGAGGGATAGATTTTGATTTGGATTCTATTTCTGCGCAATTAATTGATTTAAAAAATTGGAAACCACTGAAGTCGTATTGGGAAAATTTTCGTAAACTACATAATTTTGTTGGTGATTTAAGTTATGAAATGACAGTCGAATCTTGTCTGACGATAGTAAACGACCTATCGAAATGTCAGGAACTATATCGGGGGTCTGAGATGTCAGATAGGGGATAAATAGATTGCTATGTGTTTAAAAGTGACTTGAATGAGTTTTCTAGAGACTTAGATATCTGGACAATGATATGTGTTAACCACAACTCTTTGTTCAGATTTTTTGTTATTTCATTTGTTACTTTCGTGCTTATCAAGTTAATAATTTAAGCATGAAGAAAACAAAGCCGATCTCTCTCCATTGCCACTGGCGAACTGTCAGCATTTCAGATCTAGTTATCCAGAATACCTATAATCCCGCTTATGTATTCATTTTTGACATACTGGTATGAAAAAAGACTGTTTTACTCTTACGCTTTTGTACTTTAGAATAGATTTGTCTTTGAGACAAAGAAAAAAGTAGAGGAATCAGTTATGTCAAATAAATGGAAATTAGCTACAACGGCTGCAATTGCATCAATCTTGTTAGCAGCTTGTTCAACAACAAACAATGAATCAATGGGAAGAAACCGGAGCTAGTCAGACCTCTCACGTAGACCATGCCAATGTTTTGTTCCAAATTCCTGAGAACGATATGGAAGCTCCGATGATTTTCTTACATGGTTATGGACAATCTCGAATGGGTTGGCAAACCACTATCGATGACCGGGATGGCTGGTCTGATTACTTCCTTCGTCAAGGTCACAGTGTCTGGTTGGTAGACCAATCTCTTCGTGGGGAAGCTGTACAAACTTCTGTTGCAGGTGAAATTTCAACGACACCATTTGATCAACGGTGGTACACCCAGTTCCGGATTGGTCGTTGGGAAAATGGGAAGTCACAAGTTCCAGAAAATTCACAATTCCCCAATGATGAAGAATCTCTGAACCAATTTTTCCGTCAAATGACACCAGATACAGGTATGCGTTCAGATAAGGGGGCTGACTTTGATAATGAGGTTGTGGCGCGTGCCTTAGCCGAAACCATTGACGAGGTTTTTGAACGGACTGGCAAGAAACCGATTGTGGCTACCCATTCCCAAGGTGGAGGTCCTGGTTGGACTGCAGCTCGTTATACTGAAAATATTGGGGCTATTGTAGCCATCGAACCTGGAGGAGCGCCAGCGACCGACAGTGAGGATTACAAAGCGATCGAAGAACAGAAAATCCTTGTAACCTTCTACTTCGGTGATTACATTGATAATGGTGATGAGAAAATTCCAGCAACAGGTCAATGGAAACAAATGCAGGCAGCTGCACAGACATTTGTAGATGCCTTAAATGACAACGGTGGAAATGCAACCCTCGTATACCTTCCAAAAGAGGGGATTGAAGGGAATAGTCACTTCATGTTCCAGGAAAAAAACAGTGATGAAATCGCTGCTCACATTGAAGACTGGATCAAGGAGAACGATATTAACTAGAAATAGACGAGCTGGAGGTTAATCTTCCAGCTTTTCTGATAGTTGGAAAAGTTAAAAATCAGGTCGCTGATTCCTAATTAGAGGTGTGTTGGGATAAAGAATGACTTTTTGAATCGACAATTTGATGGAAGAGCAGTATAATCAAAGAGATAGGAGGTATTGGAATCATCTCCAATCAAACCTAACTATTGAATAGAAAAGGAGTATAGGCTATGGCACAAAAACAAACAGCTGGGCGCGATCGGCTAGGAGATTTTGCCCCTCAATTTGCAGCTTTTAATGATGATGTTTTATTTGGACAAGTTTGGTCTCGTGAGGAAGAGCTATCTCCAAAACTTCGCAGTATGATTACAATTGCAGCCCTCATGTCAGGTGGGAATTTTGAACAATTGATTCATCACCTTCAGTTGGGAAAAGCTAATGGAATTACCCAGGAGGAAATTGTTGAAATACTAACCCATCTTTCTTTCTATGTGGGGTGGCCAAAGGCTTGGTCTGCTTTGATGCAAGCCAAGGAAGTCTATGAAGGAAAAGAGGAATAGGATGAAATACGCAGAAAAAGAAGCTTTTATACCAGCAAATAACTTTGGTTTGGGGGATGCCAACCAAGCCTATGCCCAGTATTTTTCAGGACAAAGTTTTCTTCAAGCTTTGACTAATCCTGAGACAAGTTTAGCCATTTTCAATGTGTCCTTCGAACCAGGTTGTCGGAATAATTGGCATGTTCATAAGGCTACTCAAGGCGGTGGGCAAATTTTAATCTGTACAGCTGGCGAAGGTTGGTATCAGGAAGAAGGGAAACCAGCCCAAGAACTGAAAGAAGGAACAGTGGTTTCCATCCCAGCGAATGTCAAGCATTGGCATGGTGCGAAAAAAGATAGCTGGTTTTCTCACATTGCCTTTGAAGTTCCTGGAGAGAATACGGGGACTGAGTGGTATGAAGCGGTTTCCGATGCAGACTATGATGCCCTTGAAGCTTAGTCTTTCAAGAACAGTTAGTAGTAACAATGTTTATAGGCTTGGTCATTGACCAGCCTTTTTTGAATCTTTTCTATTCATATTTTGCATACCAGTCTACTTTTTTTCTATTTTTCAAAAAGTTCATGAAGGCTTATAATGTACTCATATTTAGATTAGGGAGTTTCAAGATGAGTCAATTATACGAAAACAAAGTTGCTCTGGTCACAGGTGGTGGAAGCGGTATTGGGCGTGCGATTGCAGAGAGTTATGCTAAGGAAGGGGCAAAGGTTATTATTGCAGGTCGTCGTGAATCCGTTTTAAATGAAGTGGCGGATGCGAATGAGGGGTTTTCCTATGTTGTGGCAGATGTGACAAGTTCAGATGATATCGCAAAAATTGCGGCAGCCATTGAAAACGCCTACAATGGCCAATTGGATATCTTAGTCAATGGAGGTTGGTCCAATGAGACCACGACCATGGGATCCCCTGAGCGGCCAGCAGCTTTTAAACATAATGTGGACCATGCCATAGCGAATGGAGAAGTGGGATCAACTATTATTGTCAAGCTAACTTACAACAATACTAGTCCTCAGGATAGTAGTGACTTTGGTTTAGCGACTCAGTTGACCCAACGGTATTATCAAGAGTTGGTTCATGATTTGATTCCAGGTGTGGAATCAAGGTATAGTAGTTATGCCCAATCTACAAGTCCTGAAGATTTGAAAGCGAGCAGGCGCTATCGGGGATTTAGCGGATTTTCTATGGGCTCTGTCAATACATGGCGGACTTTTGAAAAGGCCTTGGAGTATTTTTACTTTTTCAATCCCATGAGTGGGAATGTCAATACTCCAGCTCAAACACACGCTAACTTGGTTCGGGAAAAGAACCAGCCCTTATCATCTGGGCTGCGTCAGGAACAAATGACTTTGCTTATCAAGCTTTTCGCCAACAAATCATGAATCTTTAAGAGGCGCCAGATGTCTTTCGCGAGGAGGAAAATGTGTTATATCGAGAACGAATTGGAGCTCGGCATGATTATGCGGCGGTTTGTGATGATACCTATAATGCCCTGCGGTATTTTGGGAAGGTATAGGACTCTATTCATCTAGTGCATACTGCTATAGAAAGTCTGTATTTTACAAGGGGTTACCTTTCCGTTATACTGAATTTATAAAAAGTAGAAGGACGGTTTGAATCATGGAAATTCAAAAAGTTGTATTTAAAAATAAAGAGTTAGACCTACGTTTGGCAGGAAATCTTCATTTTCCAGCTGAATTTGATTTAAATAATGATTATCCAGCTATCGTTGTAACTGGACCGATGCTTTCCTTGAAAGAACAAGCGCAAAGTGTTTATGCACAAAAATTGACAGAAGCAGGCTATGTAACCTTGACCTTTGATGGGGCTTATTTTGGTGAAAGTCAAGGATTCCCACGGCAACAAGAACTTCCTGACGTGAAACAGTCTGATATCGAAGGAGCTGTTGATTTCCTTGAAAGCCTACCTTACGTTGATTCGAACCGTATCGGTGGACTTGGTATGTGTGGCTCTGGATCTTACATGTCTGTTGCAGGTGTAAAAGAACCTCGCTTGAAAGCCATCACTGCTGTTGTACCAGCAATTTCAGATATTTCAACTTCTCCAATGACCAACTTCTTTATGCCTGAAGAGGAGGTTAAAGCGGCCAAGGAAGCGTTTGAAAATGGAACGGGTGAATTGATCCACCTCAACTTCCAACCACGCGCCTTTGAAGAAGGAGCTCAGTATTACTATAGCTCACGTGGAAATCGTCCAGGTTGGAGCAATCAAGTTGTAGCTTGGAGCCAATTGGAGCTTTTGACCTACAACGTGAAAAATATTATGGAAGACATGACCAAACCTTACTTGGTGGTTACTGCTGAAAATGCCTGGAGCCAGCCTGCTTCTCGTGAAATCTTTGATGCTGCCAAAAGTGCTGTCAAAGAGTGGGTTGTGGTTCCAGAGGCGAGCCATTTTGATATGTACGACCTCTTCCCGTTTGTGGATGTAGCCTTTGACGCGATTCTTCCTTTCTTTGAAAAAAACTTATAAAAAATAACACTGCTTCGTTCATCAGGAAGCAGTGTTTTCAAACGATTGTAGATTGTTATACAAGCTGAAGTAGGTGCCTATTTTTATCAAGAACCGTGATATAAAAGGTCTTGGTTGCCTTTGGATCCGTGATGGGAAGGTGGACTCGATTACGATCCTTGTCAGTATGTGGTTGAGTGAGATTCGTGGAGAAGTGAGGGATATCTGATATGGCAATGAGTTCCTCAAAGGATTCCCAGTTGTTTTGGAGGATGAATTTTGTTTTTGTTAGTCCCTCAACGTAGTCCTGCCAAACCCCTAAATCTGCCCAAAGTAGCATACTTAAACCAGCCAAGTCTTTTTCGCTGATTTCTTCTTTTGCTGTGAGCGGGTGAGAAGCAGGAAGGGATAGATGAAGTTGTTCCTTAAACAATTCTTGACTGATAAATCCGGGATGCTCAGAAGTTTTCTCAGTGATGATAAAATCAAAGTGCTCCTCTTGTAGAACTGGAAAAAGTTCTTGGGTTGAAAGGAGTACCAATTGATAATTAAATTTAGGTTTGTGAGATAAAAAATGCCACTCGGCGCCTGGTCCAGAGATTCCTCCAATGTGTTGCACGGATAACTGAGAATAATCCTGAACTTTGTTGAGAAAAGTTTGGTGTTGTTTTACTAATTTCCTCGCCTGTGTGACGGTGAACTCTCCGGTTTTTGTTAAGGTGAGTTTGTTGCGGCTTCTGTGGAATAGGGCAGTCCCTAATTCATCTTCTAGCTGTTTCATATTTCGAGTTAAGCTAGGTTGTGATAGATGGAGATGCTGGGCAGCTTCGGATAAAGTCCCAAAATCCGCAAAAGCAAGAAATTGTTCGAGTAATTGAATCTGAACCATGTTGTTCTCCTTTCTTGCTTGATATTCTACTATTTGAAGGCGGCTCTGTAAATAGCGTCGAGGGTGTTGAATAGGGAGTGTACCTTTGATAAAATGATACAGATTACTTAAAAAGTGAGGATGTTGAATAGATGATGGCGAAAGAACGATTAGTAGCTTTTACGGATGCCGTCTTGGCGATTATTATGACCGTACTGGTTCTCGAATTGGAAAGACCGGAGCATATTAGCTGGTCAGCCGTGTGGGATTTACGGATGAACTATCTGGCTTATACCATCTCCTTTTTCTGGCTAGGAACCATGTGGGTCAATATGCACCGGGTTTGGGATGGAGTTAAACAAATTAATAATACCGTGGTATGGATTTCGATGTTACTACTCTTCTTTTCTTCCTTTTTCCCCTATACAACTTCCTTGGTTTCAGCAGAATTTCATAATCCAGTTGGACAAGCTTTGTATGGAATTGTTACCCTACTGGTGACGGCCATGAATATTTTGATGTATAGGGAATTACGGAAACTGCAAGAGGATAGCTATCAGGGTGAATCCCTTACCGATGTAGTTAGAGCGCGGTTGTTGGATATCGTGATCAAATTAGTGGGATTACTGTTGACGCTAACGATTTTACCAGAAGCTATGATGTGGGCTGTTCTGGTAACAGCCGTTGTGATTATCATCCCGAGGTCGATTTAGTGAATCAAGGAAATAGATTGGAGTATGGGTGATGAAAGTTACGATTTTAGGTGCTGCTGGTCAAATTGCCAAATTGGCAACTCGTTATTTTTTGGAACAGACAGAGGTTGAATTGGTGCTTTTTGCACGAAATGCGCAAGCTCGGTTGCAAGAATTTGTTTCTCCACGTGTAACTCTTGTAGATGGAGATTTTGCGGATACTGCCCAGGTGTCACTGGCTTTAGCAGGGGCTGATGTCGCTTTCTTAGCTTTTGTTGGAGATGATCAACTTGTGGGCCACCTCCTTCCTTTGGTTGAAAAAGCAGGCGTTTCTCGTTTTATTGTTTCCAGTGTTCCGGATATTTACCAAGAAATTGAAGGTCCGTTCCAAGATTGGTATCGGTCCAATACAGGTATCATGTGGACTTCCCCTGTTCGTAAGGCTGCAGATGTAGTGGAAGCCTCTGATTTGGATTATCTGATTTTACGAATTACCTGGCTTTATAATGCTGAAGGGAAGAAGCTTCATGTGACCCGTAAAGGGGAGCCCTTCACTGAAGCCCAAGTAACCCGTCAACTGGTAGCCCAGTTTGTAGTGGATGCGGTAAGCGGTAAAGAGGACTTTCACCGTGAAAGTGTTGGACTTGGGGAAGTTGGAACTAAATGGGAGAAGCCAAGTTTTTATTAAAAGAAGAAACAGCCTGTCGAATAGTGACGGCTGTTTTGTTATACTAAGAGCAATAAGAAAGTGAGGTCTGTCATGGAGTACACACGATTAGGGGATACAGGTCTGGAGGTTTCCAAGCTATGCTTGGGATGTATGAGTTTTGGCGATCCGGCGCGTGGCTTTCATTCCAAGTGGGTGCTGGATGAAGCTGCTAGTCGGCCGATAATCAAGAAGGCTTTGGATATGGGAATTCATTTCTTCGATACCGCTAATTTTTATGGATATGGTTCTAGCGAAGAGATTCTTGGTCGGGCTTTGAAGGATTTTGCCAAAAGGGAAGAAGTGGTGATTGCGACCAAAGTTTTCTATGGTGATGGCCAAAGCACGAGTCCCAACACCACTGGGCTCTCGCGAAAGGCTATTTTCCACCAGGTGGAGAAGAGCTTAGAGCGATTAGGGACAGACTACATCGACCTGCTTTACATTCATCGTTGGGATTATCAGACGCCAATCGAGGAGACGATGGAGGCTCTCCATGACCTGGTTCGTTCAGGGAAAGTCCTTTATCTTGGGGCATCAAGTATGTATACTTGGCAATTCCAACAGGCCCAATATGTGGCAGACAAGAGGGGCTGGACTCCTTTTTCCGTCATGCAACATCATTACAATCTCCTCTATCGGGAGGAAGAGCGGGAAATGATTCCCTTCTGTCAGGAGTCGGGAGTGGCTCTGGTGCCCTACAGTCCCTTGGCGGCGGGTCGGATTGTGCGTGACTGGACGGCGGATACCGCGCGCAGTCAGGCTGATCAAAGTGCACGCGCCAAGTATGATAGCACTGAGCTTGAGGATCGGAAGATCGTGGCGCGTGTGGCGGAATTGGCAGAAAAATACGGCAAGAGTCGTAGTCAGATTGCACTGGCTTGGCTATGGCAAAAGGGGATGCACAGTCCGATTCTTGGGGTCACCAAGGAAGCTTATCTGGATGATTATCTAGGTGCCTTTGGTTTTGAGCTATCTCCACAGGATATGGACTATTTGGATGACTTATATCTTCCTCATAAAATCGTCGGCGCTTTGGCCAAAGGTGCCAAAAAAGATCTCCAGAAATTGAAGTGATGTCTTAGTTTTGATTTGATTTGTATGGTCAATTGTTTTATAGTCGTTTAGTTTGCTTTTAGTACAAGGCAGCGAGTCGCAGAGAGTACTGAACTACGGCAATATGAGCGAACACAGTAACAAAAGATAAACTAAAAGAGTATAATCATGTATTCACGTAGGGCTCGTGTTGCCCACTGCCTAAAATGAGTTGCTTTATGTGAGTTAACGCGATAGCCTACGGAGATAATTGCATCTAGATTGAAGAAATTGGATTCGGTAGTCTGTGTTTTTGCTGAAGTAGCCCCATGTTGAGTGGTTGTTGCAATTTTTGCAACAACCACTTTTTTATCTAGTCCACCATGGATAAATATGTTGCAGAGATGCCTATTGATTGTAGATTTATTAACACCGAACAAGCAAGCTAATTCTTTTTAAGTTGCCCAGATACTTTCACCGCGTGTGATGACTTGAGCCTTTTCTGTTCCTTCTTCTGATGAGTAGATAAGAGACTGTAATTCTTTCATGGTACTCCTCGAAATCAAGGGAATAACTGCATACTGGATTACTCCCCCAACTTTCAATTCGCAACCTTGAAGTGTGGATTTTGCTATAATGGTAGTAGTAATTTACGGAAGGAGAAACGTATGTCTGAATTTGAAAAAATGATAGCGGGCCAATTTTACAATCCGGCTGATCCTGAGTTAAGGGAATTGGTTGTGGCATCTAGGGCCTATCAAAAGGCTTTTAACGAGGAAGACGATCGGCAAAAAGGGGCTGCGATTTTAAAAGAATGGTTTGGTTCTACAGGAGAAAATCTGTCTGTTAAACCACGGTTTGTTTGTGATTACGGTGTCAATATCCACTTGGGGGAAAATTTCTATTCCAATTGGAACTTGACCATGCTCGATGTGTGTCCGATTCGGATTGGGAAGAATGCCATGATTGGACCAAATTGCCAGTTCCTCACACCCCTCCATCCCTTGGATCCTGACGAACGGAATTCAGGTTTGGAGTATGGAGCACCGATTACCATTGGAGATAATTTCTGGGCTGGCGGAGGTGTGACTGTTCTACCAGGCGTGACCCTTGGAGATAACGTTGTGGCAGGTGCGGGTGCCGTGATCACCAAATCCTTCGGAGACAATGTGGTCTTGGCTGGTAATCCAGCCAAGGTTATTAAGGTAATTGAACCTAAAGAGGAGGAATAATGCGCAAAGCCATTTATGTTTTTAGTCTGATTTTGTTAGTTCTTAGTTGCACTTGGTTTTTTGTCCGGCGCAATAGCCGTGATTCGCTTAACCAAGTCGTACAAAGTCAAGAAAGTGAGTCAGTTGAGTTGAGCGAAACCACCAATCTGGTCAACGAGGACTATACCGTTAAACGGGATGATGTAGAGTTGGTCGGGGTTATCACTGCGGATGCCAATTATAAAAAAGAAAAAAGACCGCTTCTAGTCATCGCACATGGCTTTAACAATACTTTAGAAAACTATGAAACCTACGCTCAGGACCTAGCAAGCCTTGGTTATGTGGTCTATCGCTTTGATTTCTATGGCGGGAGCCAACAATCCAAGAGCGGAGGTCAAGATATGCTGGATATGTCTGTCTTAACTGAAAAAGCAGATCTTGAAGCAGTGGTTCATCAGCTGACTCAGGAGAGCTTTATCAATGATGAGAAAGTAACTCTTCTCGGAGCTAGCCAAGGAGGAGTTGTGTCAACCCTTTATGCAGCAGAAAATCCTGATAAGGTTAACAAATTAGCCTTGATCTTCCCTGCCTTTGTTCTGTTTGACGATGTCGATCAGACTTATGCCCAATTAGGAGTAGACTCCGAAAAAGACATCCCAGCGGTTGTCACTCATCGGAATGCTCAACTGGGTGCGATCTATCTAAGCGATGCCATGTCAATCGAAATCAATGCGGAAATCAAAAAGGTAAAAGCACCGGTCATGATTATCCATGGAACGGAAGATGAAGTGGTCCCTTACTCCTATGCCTTAGATGCCAATAAAAATTTCTCAGATTCTCAATTGGTAACCGTGGAAGGCGGAGGTCATTGGATTGATCCAAGTTTTAATCAGACGGCCCTACCAGCTCTCCAAGCCTTTTTAGGAAAATAGACAAAGCCTGTATTTCGTGGTACACTGAAGAATAATAAATAAGAATCGCCACCGGGTGAGCAGAACTTGAAAGTATCGCTAGGTCTTAGAAGATACTTTTACAGTGTTGCTTTTTTACCTATTGGCAATGAAAGGAGCCAAGCATGGCACATTTTATACTCTTTTAGTTTATCTTTTATTACTGTGTTAGCTCGTCTTGCCGTACTTCAGTACTGTCTACGACTCTCTGCCTTGTACTAAAAGTAAACTAAAAGACTATATCGTTGATGAGTACTTCTGGAATCTTTTTCTAGATGCAAAAATTGGAGTTGTGCTTTTGAAAGAGTAAATCAAAAGCTAGATGAATCTCCAGCAGAGCTTCAAAGCCTTTTGGAGGAAAGCAATAAGCTAGCCATATCCTTTGTGGAAGAAGAACCTTTCGCAGAAAATCCTGTGATTCATGTTTATCGACAAGCCTTTCAAAAATTTATGACCAAAAAAGGAGCTCGCTCCAGTATTGAAGCTCTTTTGAAAAGGGCCAAAAGCGAGAAACCCGTGGGAACCATTTTGCCACTTGTGGATATCTATCATGCAGCAAGCCTTCGTTTCGCTCTTCCTTGTGGTGCAGAGGATTTGGATACCTTCCAAGGTGATTTGCAATTAACACTGACTGAAGGTGGCGATGATTTTTATCTGATTGGAAGCGATGAAAACAATCCAACGTTACCAGGTGAACTGTGTTACAAGGATGAAGCCGGAGCAGTTTGTCGCTGCCTTAACTGGCGGGATGGCCAACGGACGATGATTACAGAAGACACAAAGAATGCCTTTTTGGTCATCGAATTATTGGATCCAAGCCGGGAGGAGGCCTTAGAAGCTGCGCTCCAATTCATCGTTGAACAATCCCAAACCTACTTGGGTGGTCAAGCAACTTCACACATTCTCGATCGATACACACCAAGTCTTCCTTTTAACGCTTAATCTTTCATTTCCTTTACAGAGCTTCGTTAGTGTAAAATAATTCTCGGTAGCCGATTGAAAAAAATAAAAAAGTCCTATATCCTAGGAAGTGCAAAATCAACCCGAAAGGATATAGAACCTATGACTATTGTATCAGAGATTTTCGAGAAAT